>JAHEDB010000161.1 GCA_024641465.1 Chromatiales bacterium
GCGGCTGTCATCGACCGCGGCGTGGTAAAACCAGCCGAGGTGTTCCCCGCATTGCGGGCACAGGGCATATTGCCAGCTGTAGCCATGAAACCAGGTCCACTCCAGGCTGGGCAGACCGAGCACCTTGCACCAGGCACGGCGAAAACAACCGATGGTAAACTCGTAGCCCTGCGGATTGACACAGCGGTGGACGTGTTGTCCCTGGATGTGTTCGGCATTGCCCTGATAGGTCACGATAGTCTTGCAATAGGCGCAACGCACGGCCTTGCCATGCTCCAGGACCGGGTCTTCCTGATCGAGCAGCACGGTCTTGTTGTGGTCCGCGGGTTCGCGTTCAAACAGGGAATACGGCCAACTGCCCGATGCCACTGTCTTGCCCACCATAAGGTCTTGATGCCGTGTCACCGCGTCTATCCGCCGTCTGCCCATGGAAACAAACTGAATGATCTCCCCGCCTTGATATTCCCCAGCCCCTCCACTGATAATAGCCGACATGACGATATTTGAAGGCCCCAGTGATTTTGCCCACGACGACGAGTCCTGCACCGGCATCCTGATCACCAATCTCGGTACCCCCGATGCCCCTACCGCGTCCGCCGTGCGGCGTTACCTGGCGGAATTTCTGTCTGATCCCCGCGTGGTGGAGATGCCCCGCTGGCTGTGGATGCTGGCCCTGCACGGCATCATCCTGCGGATCCGCCCACCAAGGGCCGCCAGATCCTACCAATCCGTATGGACGGAAAGAGGCTCGCCTCTTCTATATATAAGTGAAGACCTGCTCGCCGGGCTGCAACAGGCCTGCCGCGACCTGGCCGGTCCGGTCCGGGTCGAACTGGCCATGCGTTACGGCCAGCCCTCCATCGAGGCCGGACTACAGGCCCTCGAGCGGGCCGGCGCCCGGCGCATCCTGCTGTTGCCGCTCTATCCGCAGTATTCGGCCACCACCACCGCCACCACCTTCGATGCGGTGAGCAAGGTGCTGCAAAAATGGCGCTGGATACCCGAGCTGCGCATGGTCAATCATTACCATAATCATCCGGCCTACATCCAGGCGATTGCCGACAGCATCCGGGCCTATTGGCAAACCCATGAAGAGCCGGACAAGCTGCTGTTCTCGTTTCACGGCCTGCCGAAGCAATATCTGTTAAAGGGTGACCCCTATTTCTGTGAGTGCCACACCACGGCCCGGCTGGTCGCGGAGAATCTGCGCCTCACGACGGACAAGTGGCATCTCAGTTTTCAGTCGCGCTTTGGCCGCGAGGAATGGCTGCAACCCTATACCGATCACACCCTCCGGCAATGGGGTGAACAGGGTGTACAACATGTGCAGGTGGTCTGCCCCGGTTTTTCGGTGGATTGCCTGGAGACCCTGGAAGAGATCGCGGTGGAAAATCGTGAGGTGTTTCTGCATGCGGGGGGCAAGGAGTACAGCTATATCCCGGCGCTCAATGCACAACCGGCACACGTCGACATGCTCATGGAGTTGATCGGCCAACACGCCGCCGGTTGGCCCGGCACGGATAAATCCCAGGAAGTCGAATCGACCGCAGAGCGACAGGGGCGGCAGCAACGCGCCGTCAACATCGGCGCGGATAAATAAACTCACGCATAAAAAAAGGAGACCGAAGTCTCCTTTTTCATTCGCAAGCAATTAAGCCTAAGCTAGCTCACCCAGATATTCGGTGATACCCGGATTGCCCTTGGCGCCGATGATCTTCGGTGTGTTGATCTTCTTGATCTTGGCAACCTTTTCACCACGTAGATATTCGGCCACCACTTCCCAGATCGGTTTGCCGGGGGCCTTGGAACCCACGGTCGCCCAACCGGATACGGTGTACATCTTGTTGGCCTCGATCTTGGTGCCATCATCCATTGTCATGTCAGAAACACGATTCATGGACTTACCATTGATGTCGATGGTGTAGTCCATACCGCCGACGCGCACCATGTCACCACCCTGCTGATAATACGGATCGGCGTTGAACAGGTTATCGGCCACGTCTTCAAGGATATCCTTGATGGTCTGACCGGACATTTCACGCACGTAGGTTTCCGGGTAGGTGATACAGGTCTGGTCCATGACGTTATCCATGGTGATGGTCTGACCGGGCAGTACCGAGGTGCCCCAACGGAAACCGGGCGACAGGGAGATCTGCGCGCCACCGACGGCACGCAGGGCATCACAGATGATCTGATCGAAGGTGCCGTTGAAATTACCACGGCGATACAGCAGGCCCTCGGCCACGGCCAGTTCTTCGGTGAGGGTCTTGATATAAGGTTTACGCACCTCTTCGATGTAGCTGGTCATTTCCTTGTCGGCTTCGAGCAGATTGGAGAAGACCGGGATCAGGGTATAACGCCAGTCCTGCACCTTGCCGTTACGCACATCGAACTGCATAAAGCCGAGGAACTTGCCGTTCGAGCCGGCATTGGTGACCAGGGTCTGGCCGCCCTTGTTCTTGACCACGGTAGGTTTGGGCATACCGTCATGGGTGTGACCACCGAAGATGGCGTCGATACCGCTGACGCGGGAGGCCATTTTCAGATCCACGTCCATACCGTTGTGTGATACAACGACAATCACATCGGGCTTTTCGGTTTCACGTACCTGATCGACGATCTTCTGCATTTCGCTGTCGCGGATACCGAAGGTCCAGTCGGGGATGAAACGCGAGGGATTGGCGATCGGTGTATAGGGGAAGGCCTGGCCGATGACCGCGACGCGCACATCACCCATCTTCTTGATGGTATAAGGCTTGAAGGCGCGCTGTGAGTTCTCGTTGAAACCGGCAAAATCGGCAAAGCGATAATTGAAGGCGGCGTCATCTTTGACAAACACGTTCTGGCAAACGAAATCACCCTTGAAGTCTTTGACATTGGAAATGACTTCCTCGTCCAGATAGGTGAATTCCCAGTGACCGGTCATCACGTCCACACCCAGACGGTTACAGGCACCGACCATGTCCTTGCCGCGGGTCCAGAAGGCGGTACCGGAACCCTGCCAGGTATCACCACCGTCAAGCAACAGGGTCTTATCGGCACCGTGGTCACCACGCAGTTTTTTCACCAGGGTGCGCAGATGGGCAAAACCGCCGACCTTGCCGTAGGTCTTGGCGGCTTCGTTGAAATCAAGATAAGAGAAGGCGTGTGCCTCAATGCTGTTTTTGGCCACACCAAAGTGTTCGAGAAGTTTGTCGCCGACGATATGCGGCGCCTGGCCGTATGCGCCACCAACGCCGAGATTGACGTTGGGTTCACGGAAATAAATCGGATTCAACTGGGCATGGCAGTCGGTCATGTGCATCAGGCCGACATTACCGAATTGGGGAATATCGTAGATCTTTTCCGGACTCTTGGCGGACACCTTGCCCTTGCCGTTTTTGTTGTCACAGCCCGGCAACATGCCCGATGCGGCGGCAATACCCATTAATTGCATAAACTCACGGCGGTTGATAGACATTCAACTCCTCCTAAACACCATATATAAAGAAACCCGCGTACCCAGCGAAACATCTTGAGTTGTTGTATTCATCCGGGACGTCGAAAAAAAACTTTGGGGATTATGCCATAGCGCCAAGGCTTACTAAAACCATCCCCGGAAAATAATTAAAATAGTGCGAACTGCACATTCCCGCTCTGGTGGCGTTGCATAGTGAATTTATCTAATAAAATCAGAGAATAAAGCCTTAATAATCAAGAGATCCTGGTGCGCTGGGCGTGTGACTTTGCAATGCGAATCGTAAATAAGGCCAGCAATAACACCGCATATACTGTAGGCCAATAGAGATCGGCCTTGACCAGCCAGAAATAATGCAGCACCGCGCACACCGCAATCACATATACCAGGCGATGCAGACGCTGCCAGTTTCGCCCCAGACGCTTCATCATCATTTTGTTTGATGTCACCACCAGAGGAATCAATAACAAAAAGGCCGTCATGCCAACGGTAATGAACGGTCGTTTGAGAATATCGGCCCAGATCTCCGCCCAATCAAAAAACTGATCCAGCACGATGTAACTGGAAAGATGGATACAGACGTAGAAAAAGGCAAACAGCCCCAGCATGCGCCGATAGCGTAGCGGCCAGGATTGTTTGAGGACATAACGCAGCGGCGTCATCGTCAGGGTGAGCAGCAAAAACCGCAGGCCCCACTCACCGTTGTGGCGGATAAACGCCTCGATGGGATTCGCGCCGAGGGCATCGGTCAGCAGTTGCAGCACCAGCAAGATAAACGGCAACAGGCTCAGGGTAAACACCAGGGGTGTACCGATACGTTGTAGTAGTTTGGCTGAGTCGGGAGTCATGGTTGAATACTGACGCAACATTATTAAAGTAAATTTTCACCACGAAGACGCGAAGACACGAAGTTTTTAATATTCATGGTTTTCTTCGAGACTTCGTGTCTTCGTGGTGAAGGGGTTAATAATATTTCCTGAGGTCCATACCCTTGTACAAATGCGCCACCTCGTCGGCATAGCCGTTGAACATCAGGGTGTCGCGGCGCAGGAATTCGCCGATGCGGCGTTCCTTGCGCTGACTCCAGCGCGGGTGATCGACCTGGGGATTCACATTCGAATAGAAACCATACTCACTGGGCGCCGACAGGTTCCAGGTGGTCGGCGGCTCCTGCTCCGTGAAGCTGATTTTGACGATCGACTTGATGCTCTTGTAGCCGTACTTCCACGGCACTACCAGCCGGATCGGCGCACCGTTCTGGTTGGGCATGACCTTACCGTACAGACCGACGGCGAGCATGGTCAGCGGGTGCATGGCCTCGTCCATGCGCAGGCCTTCCACGTAGGGCCAGTTCAATACACCACGCTGCTGGCCGATCATCTCCTTGGGGCGATACAGGGTGGTGAACTGCACATACTTCGCCTTTGAGGTCGGTTCAAAGCGCTTGATCAGGTCCGCCAGAGAAAAGCCGATCCAGGGCACCACCATCGACCAGCGCTCCACACAACGCAGACGATAGATGCGTTCTTCCAGGGTATGAGGCTTAAGGATGTCTTCCAGCTGATAGCGCCCCGGCTTGTTGACCGCGCCATCGATCACGATCGACCACGGCTCGGTGGTGAGACGATTGGCGTATTTGGCCGGTGACTCCTTATCGGTGCCGAACTCGTAAAAATTGTTATAGCTGGTGATGGATTCGTAGGCAGTCGGTTTTTCACTGCTCGACAGTTTTGCATTCTTCACATGTTGCAGGCTCGCGCCGGTTTTGGCGGCGGCGGTTTTGACAAACGGTAACAGGCCCAGGCCGGCACTGGTCTGCAGGAATTCTCGCCGACGCAGATAGATGGCCTCATCGGTGATCTCGGAGGATTTGATTGTAGCGGGCTTTTTGATCAACATAGTCTGTACCTGTCTGGCCTGAAATAGAGTGATATTTATTCGCTTAATAAGGTTCGGATCATTTGCTCGGTCTGGCTGTAACGACCCTCACCGATGGTTTGATAACGCAGTTGCCCCTGTTTATCGATCAGATACACCGCCGGCCAGTAATGATTACTATAGCGCCGCCAGATGGCAAAATCATTGTCGATCACGACCGGATAGTGAATACCCTTGCGTTCGACATAGTCACGGACGTTTGCCGCTTTTCGTTCATGGGCAAATTCCGGGGAATGCACCGCAACCACCACCAGACCCTGGTCTTTATATCGGCCATGCCACTCTTTTATATAGGGCTCGACATTCACACAGTTGTAACAACCGAAGGTCCAGAATTCGACCAGCACGACCTTGCCCTTGAGTTTATCGAGCGTCAGGGGCCTGGAGTTTAACCATGGGTCACCATTGATATCCGGCGCGGCCTGTTGAGTGATGCCTGGCGGTGTGGCAAACAG
>JAHEDB010000162.1:0-2790 GCA_024641465.1 Chromatiales bacterium
TACCAAAAGACTACACGGGGCCGACGGATATTCAGGACCGATTGATCATGCGATTGGTAAATGAGGCCGTTGCCTGCTTGCGTGACAAAGTGGTCGATGATGCTGATTTGGCCGATGCCGGTATTATCTTTGGTACCGGTTTTGCCCCATTCCGTGGCGGACCCTTCCATTACATCGACAGTAGAGGTAAGGATCAATTACTCAAACTACTGGAACAACTCGAACATCGACACGGACCGCGTTTTGGCGCCGATAAAGGCTGGCAACAACTATGAAAAATAATCGGGGAGAGTAGGCGATGAACAAGGCGCTCGATATTATCACTCCCGCAGAGGCCGTCAGTCTGCCGGGGCTGTTGTATGCGCGATTACAACATACCCCTGACAATGTGGCGTATCGTTATTATCACAATGGCACATCAAGCTGGGTGGAACTGACCTGGCAACAAACTGCCATGCAAATCTCCCGCTGGAAAGCGGCCATTGAAAAAGAAGGACTACAGCAAGGGGATCGGGTTGCCCTGATGCTGCGTAATTGCCCGTACTGGGCAATTTACGAACAGGCCGCCCTCGCCGCCGGGCTGGTGCTCGTCCCCCTCTACACCAATGACCGCGCAGACAATATTGCCTATATCGTCAAGGATGCGGATATCAAGATATTTCTATTTGAGACCAACGAACAATGGCAGACACTCAAGGCTTCGATCAATCAGTTTGCCGGTATCAAACGCTTCGTGAGCATGGATAAAATACCGGATCAAACCGAGCCCCGCCTGATTTACAGTGAAGACTGGCTACCCGCAACCAGTGCTCCGCTAACCAGAC
This sequence comes from Chromatiales bacterium, assembly GCA_024641465.1. Taxonomy (GTDB): domain Bacteria; phylum Pseudomonadota; class Gammaproteobacteria; order UBA6429; family Thiohalophilaceae; genus JAHEDB01. The sequence goes on from JAHEDB010000162.1 coordinate 825, forward strand.
CGGTCATCGACGGTAATGCTTTGGCCAGCATTGTTTATACCTCGGGCACAACTGGCCGACCAAAAGGCGTGATGTTGAGTCACTATAATATTCTTTCCAATGCCTATGGCAGTAGCCTGTGTGAAAACTTCCTGACCAGCGATCAATTCCTGTCTTTTCTGCCACTGTCGCATATGCTGGAGCGTACAGCCGGATATTACTTGCCCATGACTGCCGGCAGCACAGTCAATTTTGCCCGCTCGATCGAACAATTGGCCGAGGATTTAATCACCATTAGACCGACGATACTGGTGACTGTACCACGCATCTTTGAACGCGTTTATAACAAGATACATTCCCAACTTGCCGCCAAGCCTCCCCTGGCAAGAAAACTATTTGCCGCCGCAGTGGATATTGGCTGGCATCGTTTTCAGGTACGACAACACAAAGCCAGCTGGCATCCAAAATTATTATTATGGCCGATCCTTAACCTGCTGGTTGCGAGCAAGGTCATGGCCAAGTTGGGAGGAAACATGCGCCTGGCCATCAGTGGCGGTGCCCCGCTGACCGTGACCATAGCCAGGACATTTATCGGTCTGGGGCTGGAGATTAGTCAGGGTTATGGCCTCACTGAATTGAGTCCGGTCGTGTGCACCAATCGCCTAACCGATAATGAACCAGGCAGTGTTGGGCAAAAGTTACAGGATGTAGAAGTCAAACTCGGTGAGCGCGATGAACTGCTAGTTAAGGGGCCGAACGTCATGTTGGGCTATTGGGGTAACGAGCAAGCGACAAAAGAAATCATCGACCAGGATGGCTGGCTGCATACCGGCGACATCGCCCGCATTGATGGTGACCACATCTACATTACCGGGCGCATCAAGGAAATCATCGTGTTGTCCAATGGTGAGAAGGTCCCTCCGACGGATATCGAAATGGCCATTGCCACTGATACCCTGTTTGAACAGGTCATGGTCGTCGGTGAAGGTAAACCGTATCTAAGTGCTATCACGGTTTTAAACCCAGAACAATGGCAAATTCTTGCCCGGCAGGCCGGCATTGATCCCGAAAAACTCGCAGGCGATCAAGCCCATGAATATATTATTCAACGTATCAATAGCAAACTACATGATTTCCCCGGTTATGCCAAGATAATCCGTGCACATGCCACAGTCGAACCCTGGACCATTGACGATGGGTTGATTACCCCCAAGATGAGTCTGAAACGCAACAAACTTATGGAGAAATATTCCTCACAACTTGCTGCGCTGTACGCCGGACACTAATCCGTATGGATTTCCCCTATGACAAACAACCGGCCATACGTGTCTTTGCCATGCCAACCGACACCAATGCCATGGGGGATATCTTTGGCGGCTGGCTGATGTCACAGGTCGATGTCGCCGGCAGTGTTGCCGCCTTCAAGCGCGCCAACGGCCGTGTTGTGACTGTCGCCGTCAATGAGTTCCGGTTTTTAAATCCCGTATTTGTCGGTGACCTGGTCAGTATCTATTCCGAAGTCACCAAGGTAGGCAACACCTCGATTCAGGTTACGGTACATGCCTTCTCGGAAAGAATTATTGATCACTTTGAAACTATTCACGTAGCAGAGGCCACCCTTACCTACGTCGCTATCGATCGTAATCGCCGACCACGTCCGGTCGGCAAATAGGTTTCGCCCTTCTTTCGCCAGATGTCAAATCAACTTATTGACTACATCAGAAACCTGGTGCCTCTTTGCGATATCAAAAAAGAAGAGAATCTTCGAGATCTATACAAAAATATATTGCTTGGCAAAAAACCGGCTGGTGAAGCACTGTTTCATTCCGGTCAAAACAATGAATACACTTATTATCTGTTGTCAGGTGAGCTTAGTCTGATTGATAGCGAAGGAAAAAAATCCGTCTTAAACGCGGAAGATCCCCACTGTAAATTTCCAGTCGGATATGACCAATCGTATAAATACACGGTTACCGCCAGGACCAAT
>JAHEDB010000162.1:2890-5849 GCA_024641465.1 Chromatiales bacterium
AATATTCCCCTTGATACCATACGGGATCAGATAAACAATCTCGACAATAGTCACGAATATATTGTGTATTGTGACACCGGGTCACGCAGCGCAGCGGCCTGCTATGTGCTTAATCAGCGGGGATTTGACGCCTATTTACTCGATCAGGGCCTCTCACAGGTCCCTTCTGCGGTGATCATCCACCCCGATAAAGATTAATGACATGGCTCATCCTGCCGATATTTCAAGGACGAGTTATATGCACCCGTCCACAAAATTAGAGCCTGAGATGCATCCTGATGCTGCCAAAGCCAAGTTATACATGCCTGATCTTGCTGTTAGGGCTGTGTCTGGTCAAACCCGTGTTTGCCGATGATTTTCAGCAGATAAAGCAACTCCTCACACAAAACAACCCGCAACAGGCATATCACATTCTTAGCACCAAGGAGGAATATCATATCGGCGAACCGGAATACGATATTTTGTTAGCCCGTAGCGCCCTTGCAGCCGGCCATCCAAATGAGGCCATCTTCGCCTTTGAACGTGTCTTGATGACGACCCCAAGCAATCAGATTGCACGGGTAGAATTGGCCGTGGCCTATTACCAGGTCAATGAGCTGGAACGTGCCAGTCAACTGTTTACACAGGCTCAGGCGGCCAAACCACCGGAGCCCTTGAAGGAAACAATTGAAAATTATCTGGCTCGCATCAATGAAAAAATCAGTTCCAGGAAGCATCAATTTACCGGAATGCTTTCCCTCAACCAGGGCCGGGACAGTAATATCAACAGCGCGACCAACGCATCTGAAATAGACCTGGTGATCGGCACCTACCACCCGATCGAGGGCGTTGATAAGCAAACAGCGGATTCCTACTCGGAGCTTATCAATCGACTTAGCTATAAATATAGTTTCAACATCAATTCTGAATTTTTCAGCAGCCTCGGCTATTCCAATCGCGATAATAATCACAGGAATTTTGACACCCAGTCCGCTGATCTCAAACTGGGCTATAGCCATACCACGGGACTCGGCCGAATCTCCATCCCCCTGTCATACCAGAGCATGTGGCTGGATAACAAACAATTACGCGAGGTCTCCACCGTTGGCACCAACCTGAATCGCTCCTGGGATGGCACATTTACCGAGTACAGCTTGCAGTACGGTGAAATCCGTTACCCCGATCAAAGTCCATTGAATGTGGATTTTACCGCCGTGAGTATTGCCCTTGGCAGTAACGATGATAAGGCCATGCTTAACCACCAATGGGCCATATTTTATGGTGATGAAACCCCGACCAATGGACTCTATGAATTTAATGCCCGGGAATACATGGGCATGCAAATCCGCTTACCGATCCGGCTCACGCCAACTCACTACATAACCCCCTCGGTGGTCTATCAAAAGGCGGAATACAAGCAACAACACCCGTTTTTCAGCGACAAAAGGACCGATCTTTACTCCTCGGCGGAGCTGAACTGGCAGTGGTATTTCAGCCGCCAGTGGAGCCTGACGAGCCAGCTCAGCCACATCGAATCCAACTCCACCGTCCCCCTGTATAGCCATACACGGGATTCCATATATGCCGGTTTTAACTGTGCCTATTAGTATTTCTTATATTGCATTAATTATATTGATGGTATGCCGTCACACTTTTAACTCAAGATTTAGAATCTCACTAATTTTTATCCGATATTTTGGGTGCGAAAACGGCAAATTCGTAAAAAAGGCTAATGCAACAAGACACGTTGCTTAGACTCACAAAATGCAGTATGCCCCTGGAGGGTACGAATATGAAAACACTACAACGACTAGTCCTGAGCTGGGCCATCATGGTGGTAGCAACCATGATCACCATGCCCAACGCGTATGCACAGAACCAGGCGGCAATCGTTATTGTTGCCACGGGTGAAGTCTTTGCGGTTGACGCTCAACAGAGTAAACGGGAACTACAACGTCGTTCCAAGATATTTGAGGGCGATACGCTGGTGACCGGTAATAATGGCCGCGCCCAGGTCCGCTTCATCGATGGCGCCGTGATCTCATTACGACCGGATACTGAAATCAATATCCAGAAGTACCGTTATGGTGAGGCCAAGGCCGATGAAGGCAGCCTGATGACCCTGCTCAAGGGCGGCTTTCGCACCATCACCGGTGCCATCGGTAAGGAAAAATATAAACTGATTACCAGCATGGCAACCATCGGCATACGCGGCACGCATTATGAGGCCGTGATTAACAATAATCAGTTATATGTTGCCTTGTGGGACGGTGGTGTTAGCGTATCGAATAATGCCGGCCATATCGATCTGGGTCTGGGCGCCGATTACAACTTCGGTATGGTACAGGGCGCCAATATCCAGCCGCATGGTCAAATTGACCCGCCGGCAATTATTGTCAATGAAACCCAACCGGCAATCACGCCAGACTTATCCAGCAGCGGGAATATCACCCAGACTGTTGCCATCGATGGTCCGGCAATTGCTCCAGTGGATAACTGGGCCAAGGATGAAACCATTATGCCTGTTACCGGTACCTTCGCGTACTCTAACATAACCAGCGTATCTGGCACCGGCAGCACCGATAGCATTAAGAACTTTACCTATAATGCGACCGTAGACTTTGCCGCCGCGACGGTGAATGGCACCATGAAGTTTGATTCCTATCACGGTAGTAACCAACACACTTGGGATCTTGCCTTCAATGGTGGGCCAACGAGCGGTAATGGCGTCAGTGGTACCGGTTTCAGTATGAAGGTGGATAACACAAAATCCATTGTCGATAACTTCAATGCCGCTTCGGGTACCATTACCGGGAAATTCACTGGCAAGAACGCCAGCGCAATGGAAGGCAACTTTAGTGTGGTCGATGACACCAATAGTGCAGTCACCGCCCAAGGTACCTATACAGCGACTAAATAACAACAGCGATTATTTTTCCCGCCTTTCGAAGACCCCGTTCCATTGGGGTCCGGGCGGGTT
>JAHEDB010000163.1 GCA_024641465.1 Chromatiales bacterium
CGAGGTCTATCGCGAGAGCAAGATCAGCGACGGCAGTTCGTCACCGATGTTGTTTCGCAGCCTGGTGGGTAATAGCCGGGCCATCCTCCATGTGCGGAAACTGATTGAACAGGTCGCCGACACCGAGGCCAATGTGCTGATCCTGGGTGAATCGGGCACGGGTAAGGAAGTGGTGGCCCGCAATCTGCACTACTATTCCTCGCGCTGTGATAAACCCTTTGTGCCGGTCAATTGTGGCGCCATCCCCGCCGAGTTGCTCGAGAGCGAGTTATTCGGCCATGAAAAGGGCGCCTTTACCGGGGCGATCAGTTCCCGTCAGGGGCGTTTTGAACTGGCCGATGGTGGGACGCTGTTTCTTGATGAGATAGGCGACATGCCGCTGGCCATGCAGGTCAAGATACTGCGGGTGATTCAGGAGCGGGTGTTTGAGCGGGTCGGCAGTAACAAGAGCATCAAGGCCAATGTCAGGATCATCGCCGCGACCCATCGTGACCTGGAAGAACATATCAAGGAAGGCCATTTCAGAGAGGATCTCTATTATCGATTAAATGTCTTCCCCATCGAAATGCCGCCACTCCAGCAACGCGTGGAAGACATCCCACTGTTGATCAATGAACTGATAACCCGTATGGAACACGAACAACGCGGTTCGGTACGCCTGACCCCGGCGGCGATCACCGCGCTTTGCCAGTATCCCTGGCCGGGTAATGTGCGTGAGCTATCCAATCTGGTCGAGCGGCTGGTGATCATGTTCCCGTATGGTGTGGTCGACGTGCGGGATTTGCCGGAGAAATTTCGAGGCCACTCCAGTATCGCTGATGATGATGAGCCGATCATCGATGTGGATCCGGGCGAATCGGCGCCACGCCTGATCCCCACCACCAGTCATGCCGAAGGCCTGCCGTCTGACGGACTGGATTTGAAGGAGCATCTTACCAATCTCGAATACTCCCTGATCAAGCAGGCGCTGGATGAGGCCAATGGCATTGTCGCCCATGCCGCCAAGCGTTTGCACATGCGCCGTACCACGCTGGTGGAAAAAATGCGTAAATACGGTCTGCACCGTCAGGAACACGCGACAGGAATTTGACTTACTCGCCCATCGGCATCGCTAAGCTGTTGATAAATCAATAAGCCTGCAACAGGCACACTTCTTGCTCTAGAGATACTCGGAATACCATCACGCGAGTTCTCTGTCTGCAAGAGGTGTTATGAGTCAACAATCTGTCAATTATCCACAAGCCCTTGAGGAAGCCTTTCATACCTTTAACCGGCTGTCCGGTCAATTGGCGGATTCCTATCATGCCCTCGAAAGCCGCGTCGCCAGTCTGAATGAAGAACTGGCCCACGCCCATGATCAGCGTTTCAAGGAATTAACCGAAAAAGAGCGCCTCGCCAATCGCCTCGGCGCCTTATTGACTGCCTTGCCCGGTGGTATCGTGGTGCTCGACCAACAGGGGCGGGTACAGGAATACAATCCGGTGGCGGCGGACCTGCTCGATGAGCCCTTGCAGGGCATTCCCTGGCAGGTGGTGATCGACCGTGCCTTTGCCCCACGCAGTGATGACGGACATGATGTTTCATTGATCGATGGCCGACGGGTCAACATATCGACCTGTCCGCTGGGGACCGAGCCGGGTCAGATATTATTGATTACCGATGTCACCGAGGTGCGTAAGTTACAGGATCGGCTCAGTCAGAATCAGCGCCTGGCGGCGATGGGTGAAATGGCCGCCTCGCTTGCCCACCAGATCAGAACACCGCTTTCCTCCGCCATTCTCTACAGTTCCAATCTCAAGCGTCAGCAATTATCCGAACAGGAACGTCAGACCAATGGTGAAAAGATCATTGCCCGTCTGCGTCACCTTGAACACGTGGTGAATGATATGTTGCTCTACGCCAGCGGTGTCAGTTCCGGCGGCGATGAATTCAGCGTCAGTGATCTACTCAAGGATCTGCTGCTGTCATTGGAGATGCAACTGGTTAACACCGCCGTTCGTCTGGATGTGCAGGACGAAACCGGCTCGGCCGGGCTGACGGGGAATCGTCAGATGCTGCTCAGCGCCCTGACCAATCTGGTGGTGAATGCCATGCAGGCCATGCAGGGCGAGGGCTGTATTACCGTTACGGCCAGTTGTGTCGCGGACGATACCTTACAGCTTGTGGTCAGGGACAATGGCTGCGGTTTTTCACAAGACGCCCGATTGCATGCCTTTGATCCGTTTTTTACCACCCGCAAGGAAGGCACCGGCCTTGGACTGGCGGTCGTCGCCGCCATCGTCAGTGCCCATCACGGCGATATCAATCTGGACTCGGAACCCGGTAAGGGTAGTGTGTTTACATTGCTGTTACCGATCATTGATCGAGCGATCAATTATGCAAGCAGACAGGAAGTGAAGATACGTTCCGGCGCTACCGCCTGAGAGAAATAACCAACCATTGAGTTTGAGGTAATTATGGATACTGCAACAATTCTTATTGTCGAAGATGACCAGGAACTGCTGGATGCACTGGCCGATACCCTGAAACTGGCCGGTTACAATATCAGGATCGCCGTTAACGGTGAACAGGCCCTGTCGGTACTGGAGCAGTATGAAGTTAATCTGGTAGTGAGCGATATGCAGATGCCGGTGATGGATGGCCATCGCCTGCTGAAGGCCATGCGCAGCGATTATCACGATACGCCGATCATGTTGATGACCGCCTATGGCACCATACAACAGGCGGTTGATGCGATGCGTGATGGCGCGGTCGATTATCTGGTCAAACCGTTTGAGGCCGAAGTGCTGGTCAATATGGTCAGTCGTTATATCGGTCAGCCCGAGGAGTTCTCGGAAGAATTGATTGCCGTGGATGAAAAATCCATGGAACTGGTCAGGCTGGCCAAACGGGTGGCGGAGAGCGATGCGACGGTGATGATTACCGGTGAGAGCGGCGTGGGCAAGGAGGTACTGGCCAAGTATATCCATCAGCAATCCAGTCGCGCCGGCAAACCCTTTGTGGCGATCAACTGCGCGGCGATACCGGAGAACATGCTCGAGGCCACCCTGTTTGGTTATGAAAAGGGCGCCTATACCGGCGCCTACAAGGCCTCACCCGGAAAATTTGAACTGGCCAATGGCGGCACCATCCTGCTCGATGAAATTTCTGAAATGGATCTGGGACTACAGGCCAAGCTGCTGCGGGTATTGCAGGAGAAGGAGGTCGAACGCCTGGGTGGCAATCGATTGATCGAACTGGATGTACGCATTCTGGCAACATCGAATCGCGATATGCGCCAGGCGGTGAGCAACAATGATTTTCGCGAAGACCTGTTTTATCGACTCAATGTCTTTCCCCTGCACGTCTCGCCCCTGCGCGAGCGACAGGACGACATCGTACCGATCGCGCAACGCCTGCTGGAACGTTATGCCATCAAGGCAGGACGCAGTATTCCAGACTTGACCACACAGGCGAAGGGTAAACTGCGCAGCAACACCTGGCCGGGTAACGTTCGCGAACTGGATAACGTCATTCAACGCAGCATGATATTCCAGTCCGGTGATTGTGTGGACAGTGATGACATTCAATTTGAGGTGACAGCGGCGAACCTGGTTGCGGACGATAAGCGCATGATTGAAGTCAAGGATAAAAGCGACACCCTGAATGGCGATCTCAAACAACGTGAATGGGACCTGATCCTGAATGCGATCAAGGATGCCAGGGGCAGCCGCAAGGTGACCGCGCAACGGCTCGGCATCAGTCAGCGGACCCTGCGTTACAAACTGGCGCGAATGCGCGATGCCGGGATAGCCGTGCCGGGTTCGAGCGATATCGAAACCGTATAGTGTTTATGTTCGACAATACCTTCAGGGGTCAGGAATATGGCAAATAATACGATCAATCCCGAAACGCTGCTGGTACAGATGCGCGCCATGTCGGCGCAGATCCAGGGTAAGGCAGTCGAGGTGCCGACGGCCGAGCAATCGGCAAATTTTGCCGACCTGTTACGCCAGTCGATAGACAAGGTGAATAACCTGCAACAAACCAGCGACACCCTGTCGCAATCGTTCCAGAAGGGTGACCCCAATGTACAGATGTCCGAGGTCATGGTGTCACTGCAAAAGGCCAATGTCTCGTTTCAGGCCATGGTAGAGGTGCGTAACAAACTGGTATCCGCCTACCAGGAAATAATGAATATGCAGGTTTGATGCAGATAATTAAATCACCAACCAACACAGCTGATTGAGTATATGGAACTGGTTAAAGCCGAACAAATAGCAGAGTCACTCAAGGGTATGGCCGCCATGCCGTATGCGCGCCAGATGGGCCTGATATTTGGGCTGGCCCTGAGTATCGGTATTGCCACGGCGATCGTCCTCTGGTCACAAACACCGAATTACAGCGTGCTGTATACCAATCTGTCGCCCAAGGACACCGCCGCGATCATCGGTGTATTTGATGCGGCCAAGGTGAAATACAAGGTCGAGCACGACTCAGGTATGTTGCTGGTTCTGTCAGATCGCCTGCATGATGCGCGCATGATGCTGGCGCAGAGTAATCTGCCACAGGACACCAGTGTTGGTTTCGAGCTGATCGAGAAAGAGCAGGGTTTTGGCACCAGTAACTTTATCCAGAATGCGCGTTATCAGCGCGCCATTGAGGGTGAGTTGGCCAAGACCATTAAATCGATGGCGGCGGTGGATGCCGCCCGTGTCCATCTGGCCCTGCCCAAGGAATCGGCCTTCATTCGCGATCAACGCCAGCCCAGCGCCTCGGTGATGTTGACCCTGGCGCAGGGCTGGCGTCTGGAGGATGAACAGATCCAGGCGATCCGCCATCTGGTGGCATCGAGTATTCCCAAGATGGAACCAAAGTATGTCACCGTGGTGGACGCCAAGGGACGCCTGCTGTCCGATGAGGGCAAGGCCAATGGCATGAAACTGAGCGCCCAGCAGTTTGAATATACCCGCCGTATCGAGACACTGTATACCAATCGCATCGAACAACTACTGGCGCCGATCGTCGGTAAAGACAAGATCAACGCCCAGGTCTCGACCGAGATGGATTTTACCGTCACCGAGCTGACCCAGGAACGGTTTAACCCTGATCTGCCGGCGGTGCGCAGCGAACAGAATGTTGAAGAGAAAAGTACCGGTGCCGTCGATGCGGGGATTCCGGGCGCCCTGACCAATCAACCGCCGGGCGTGGCGGAGGCGCCACAGAAGGCCAAAGAGGCCGCTGACAAACAGCAGGGGCCGAATAAATCTCGTCGCCAGTCGACACGTAATTTTGAACTGGACAAGACAATCAGCCATACCAAGGCCAACCCCGGGGTTATCAAACGTTTATCTATTGCCGTTATTGTCGATAATAAAGTCGGTAAAGATGCCGAAGAAAAGCCGATAAGCGTGCCTTACACACCGGCCGAGATGGCGCGTTTCACTTCACTTATCAAAGAGGCCGTCGGCTTTAATGCCCTGCGTGGCGATACCGTCGATGTCAGCAATGTCGCGTTTACCCCGCCGGTCATTGAGAAACCACCGGTCATCCCGTTCTGGGAAAAGCAGTGGGTATGGGTGGCATTCAAGCAGGTGATGGTTGTGTTGATACTGGTATTCCTGTTCTTTGGTCTGCTGCGCCCTCTGATGCGCAGCCTGATTGCCAAGTCAAAAGAAGTGGAAGAAGTGGAAGAAGTGGCCCCGGTTACGAACGAGCCGCCGAAACTGGATGCCCCCGCCTACGAGAGTAATCTGCAACTGGCCAAGGCGGTTGCGGCAGATGATCCGAAGATGGTCGCCCAGGTGGTGCGCAGCTGGATCATGAATGACAAGAAGCGGGCGACTTAATGGCTAAAAAGGAAAAA
>JAHEDB010000164.1 GCA_024641465.1 Chromatiales bacterium
TGGATCTGGTACTGGCGCCAAGCCAGATGGTGTTGCAGATCCATGAGAGCATCGGCCATCCCCTCGAACTGGACCGCATCCTCGGCGATGAACGTAATTATGCCGGCACCAGTTTTGTCACACCGGAGATGTTTGGCTCGTATCGTTATGGCTCCGAGTTATTGAATGTCACGTTTGATCCCGAGCGACCCGAACAATTGGCCAGTTATGCCTATGACGATGAAGGCACCCCGGCCAAACGTGAATATCTGATCAAACAAGGAGTGCTGTTGCGGCCCCTGGGCGGCGTTCTGTCCCAGGCGCGGGCCGGTCTGCCGGGAGTGGCCAATGCAAGACAGGCCGACTGGTTCAGGCCGCCGATTGATCGCATGGCCAACCTGAATGTTGAGCCGGGTACGACAGCGGTGAAGGATATGATCGCCGCGGTGGAGCGGGGCGTCTATATGGAGACCAATCGCTCCTGGTCTATCGATGACAGTCGCAACAAGTTTCAATTTGGGTGTGAGCTGGGTCGGGTGATTGAAAACGGCGAACTCAAAGGCCTGGTGCGAAATCCAAACTACCGTGGGATTTCGGCGACCTTCTGGCGCAATCTGAGCGCGGTGGGCGATGCCGAAAGTTTCAGGGTGCAGGGCGTCACCAATTGTGGCAAGGGGGAACCGAATCAGTCTATTTATGTCGGCCACGCCTCGCCGACCTGTCGCTTCAGTGATGTGGATGTGTTTGGGGGGAGCGCCTGATGCAGGATTACTTCTACACCCTGAGTGACAGACTCATGCAAACACTCGAAGGCAACGAACACCTGTTGCTGGGGTTCAGTGGAGAAGACTCGGATTTTGTCCGCTTCAATGTCAACAATGTGCGCCAGGCCGGGCGGGTGGCGCAGCGTTATCTGAGCCTGGATCTGATCCAGGGCAAACGCCATGCACAGGCGTCGGTTACCCTGGCCGGGGATCTGCAACAGGACCTCTGGCAACTCTCCATGGTTGTGCACAATCTACGGGCGCAACGACCGTACTTGCAGGATGACCCTTACCTGATCTATGCCACCGAGGTGAATAACACCGAGCAGCATCATGATCGGCCGGTGGTCGATAGCGCACAAGCCATTGAGCAGATTCATCAGGTGGCCGTGGGACTGGACATGGTGGGGATCTGGGCCAATGGTACGATGTATTCCGGTTTTGCCAACTCCTTCGGCCAGCGTAACTGGCACAGCACCGCCAACTTCAATTACGACTGGAGTTGTTACCACGCCACCGATAAGGCGGTGAAAAGCAGTTATGCCGGGTTTGAATGGCAGGCCCAAACCCTGACTGACAAGTTTCAATCGGTCCGTGAGCAGTTGACCATTCTCGCCAAACCGGCCAGGACCATCGAGCCTGGTTGCTATCGGGTCTATCTCGCGCCGTCCGCCCTCGAAGATATAGTTAATACGATAGCGTGGGGTGGCTTTGGCTTGAAGAGTCATCGTACCAAATCGACCCCGTTGCTGGAAATGATCGAACAGGGCCGTCGTCTGTCACCGTTCGTGTCCATTACCGAGGACCATGCCCGTGGCCTTGCACCGGGTTTTACCAGTAGTGGCTTCATCAAACCGGCCCAGGTGCAGCTGATAGAACAAGGTCGCTATGCAGATTGTCTGGTCTCTCCGCGTAGCGCGATGGAATATGGCAGTGTGGCGAATGCCGACGGGGAGTTTCCCGTTGCGCTGGATATTCAGGCGGGTGATCTTCGCGTTGCCGATGTCCTCACCGAGCTGGACACAGGGCTGTACATTAATAATCTCTGGTATCTGAATTTTTCCGACCGCAATCACTGCCAGATCACCGGCATGACCCGCTTCGCCTGTTTCTGGGTAGAGCAGGGAGAAATCAAGGCGCCGCTGAATGTGATGCGCTTTGACGATAGTGTATATGAACTATTAGGCAGCAAGTTGCTGGGCCTGAGCCGTGAACGTGAATTTGTTTTTGACGCCGGTACCTATGGCCAGCGCTCACACAACAGCATACAACTACCGGGGGCTTTGATCGGGGCGATGAATTTTACGCTTTAATATCGTTCAATAAGAAAACCAGCGCGGCTGGATTTTTTGCCGCCCTTTCCATAAGGTGTGCTAATAATTTTTTACATAGTGCAGCAATTGTATAACTCGATTTTCGATCAGACTGCAACGGTAAGCCCCTTGGGATATTCCTGCTGAGCTGCCAAAGTTTTCCCGTGTCCAGTTGTGCTTGATCAGTTCGAACTCGGCGTCGCGAAATGCCAACCAGTGACCTTGGGCAGTTTTAAGCTCGGCCTGTTGGGGCGGCGGCAGTTTGGTGAGTAACAAGCTATAGGCCTGATTCAGTTCTTTGTCGAGGAAGGTCTGATAATCCGCGTAGGCCAGCAGGCTGGCCCGGTTATTACTGGCGTTGTTGGCCGCTTTTTCAAAAACCAGTGCACGCAGCCTGAAGGCGCCTACCAGATCAGGCGTATCGGGGTTGTCGATGGCAATGGCGGGCATCATGCATAGTAAGCTCAGCAGCACGCATGTTGCTTTGTACAAAGTGTTAAATGTTTTCATGGTTACCATTTCTGATAAATATTTTTGGCGTATATATTCCATTCCGCCTGCCGCCGGTTTTGCAGCCCTTTGTTGACCTTGCCCTGGGATTTATCCCAGGATTTCCAGGCCTCTTCCAGGCTGGCATAGTTTGTTCTCGTCGAGGGGTCGTTAATGAGTTTTACCACCGATGACGATTCAAAGCCGCCCTTACCAATGTTGAAGGTGAGAATGACCAGGGCATCAAATTCGTTCTGGGCGATGTTGGACTTTATCGCGGTTCGCACAGAATTGACGTAGGGCAGCAGGTCCACTTCAAACAGGCTATGCGCCTGTTGAGCCGTCACGCCGTCTTTGTATTTTGGCCATTCTGTCTGGGATATCAGGTGTCCATAGCCTATCGTCGCCCCCGCCACCCAGGCGCTGATATCCTTGCCGGTTTGATCGTCGTAGGGCGTGATGGCGAGTTGTTCGATGGATTGCAATAAGTCGATCCCCTTATCACTGATCGACCAGGTGTTTGCCGGTTGCAGGCCCGCCAGTCTTTGAAATGTCTTGCCATCGGGGTCGATACGGCCATCGGGCCGTGCCATTGTCATTACCTTGCCCTGGAACGCCTCTATCCTTTTATAGGTGTTTTCTCCGGCCACGCCGTCAACTTTCAGGGGTGTGGCCTCACCGGGCACAGGGAAGTTATTGAGCAGTTGTTGAATGAGGGTGACGTCTGATGCCTGGTTGATACCGCCACGTCCGACGGATGCGCTAATTCTATCCATGGTAATTATCCTTTGTCCTGACTGTTATCTTGTACGGCTGTGAATGAAACCCGCTAACTGTGGAATGAGAAGGCTGCTTCTATATTAATGACAAATCCCGGGATAATTCAAGTTCGACGGGTTGATAAAATTTGCTTTCTGGAACGGTTTCGTTGTGCCGGTCAGTTTTGTATGATGACCTCGCGATTGATCACTTACAGCGAGTTTTGCAATGCGAGCAACGGCCGAATTACAGGTTGTACCAATTGGTGAAGGTGTCTCCGTCAGAAAAGAGATCTCCCGTGTCCTTGCCCTGCTCAAGGGGTATGACTTTATCATCGAAACACATGCCTCTGGCACTAATATTGAAGGAGAGCTGGCTGACATCCTTGCTGCCGCTGAGCAAATCCATTTAGCCCTGCATAAGGACGGCTGTGTACGATTAGTCAGTTATCTTAAACTGGAGACGCGTACAGACAAGATACCGACCCTGGCCGGAAAAAGACTTTAACAAGTCTCTGCCTGTCAGCAGGAAGCGTATTGACATGACTTGTCATTCTCATGCAGCACCTGTTACGTAGTCATTTCCTTACACGGATATACGTATATCCCTACATATTTTCAGTTGATGATCCGTGATGATGATGTCGTCCACGGGATGGATATGTTGTACCTGACATCATATGAAGGAGTGGGGGGATATGATGTCAGGTCTTCTCCCAAACCAATTTGCAGTTGCTAAACCCAAATTGGTTTTATCTGGGCCAACTCCTGGTCTGGTGGGACCGAATCTCTCAACACGAAATCCGGAGGGTAGTAATATGATGGAGTTTGATCGCTATGAAGGTGAGTCGGTCACCCTGGTGCTGGGTGAGCATGTCATTCAGGTGAAACTGATGAAACTGGGCAATGACCGGGCCAGACTCGGGATACAGGCCCCGACTGGCGCCATTATGTTCAGGAACGAAAAACTGGCCTATCCTGTTGAAACCGCTGATATAGCCGAAACCGTGATACCGAAAGCTGCGCAGTCAACTAATCAGGGTTGATCTATCTCGAAAAATGGCCCAGTTTTACGGCCTTTTAGGCACTTCTTCTGCAATCGGATTACAGATTTTAGGCTGCCTGCCCGGCAATCAATCTGGTATCATGCGGTATATCATAATTAATTTGGAGTACAGAAATGGCCACAGCCTCAGCCAGACATATCCTCGTTGACACCGCCGAACAGTGCGAAGACCTGAAACAACAGATTGCAAACGGCGCTGATTTCGCCGCTATCGCCAGCCAGTTTTCCAGCTGCCCATCGGGCAAAAATGGCGGAGACCTGGGTGAGTTTGGTCAGGGAATGATGGTGCCGGAATTTGATAAGGTGGTTTTCAGTGACGAATTACATACCGTCCATGGCCCGATCAAAACCCAGTTTGGCTATCATCTGCTGGAGATCACCAGCCGCTCAAAATAATTTTACAGCAAGATGGACACACAAAAGGCCGGTATAGTACCGGCCTTTTTTTTGATTGGCCGTGACGATCAAGTACGGCCGGTTAGTTATCTTGGCGCCGATCCAGATCTTCTGAAACTGAGCACAATACCGAACAGGCAGACAAATACATAAAACAGCAAGATAACGCCAAATAAGCTGACAAACCATTTCTGGATGTTCAGTCGGGGGATAAATAGCGGCCCAGCCATCAAACTCAGGGCAAACAGGACATATAGAAGGTGGTCCTGGAAAGAGCCCGGGTCGTATGTCTGGGGGGGAGTGGGTTTATTCGTTGTTCCTGTTATTGGCAAGTCAGGATTGCCATGGATGTTTTTCATGTTCTTATTACCATAATCATTACAGTAATTTGTCAAGTACCGAAAATAACGGCCTATATCTGCGCCATTATCATTTTGTCATGTGGTTGTTAGTTTTTATGACATGCATCGAAGATGCCTTCGGTTATGCAACCGGCTACATCATATCGCTGAAGACCATGCCTTTACGTCTCGCTGTTTGACCTCCTGGTTGAACTCGATGAATGATTCACAGAATACCCAAATAGAGCCACAGCCCGCCCGCTATTCGCGGGTAGAATTTGTCGCGTTATATGGCAGGGCTCAGGTATTCCGGGAATAAAACAAGCGTGGATGAAAGTGTATTTACCTTTGGTTGTGATAACCTGCTGGATAGGTGCGACGTAGACAACGGTATGACCTGGAAAGTTCTCGACCGCCAAGGTATTTGTTGTGATTTTTTTATTTAGTCGAAAATTTTGCCAGTAAACAAAAGGGCAATGTACATACTGGGGTATGTGGGGTGGTACGAATCATTATTCCATTGGGGTGTTGACAATCACTGTTAAAAGACTGGCAAAATATAATTAATATGAGCCATTAATTATCTTGATAGAGAGTGGGGCAGGTGGACAACCCTCAATGCGATGACGAAAGTGGGTCCGGTATTTTAGCGATAAAATACTATCGCAATACAGCCTTGCCTTGTTGATGTTACCGTTGCACTAATCACGGGCTATTCTGGCACGTTTGGCATGTGGAA
>JAHEDB010000165.1 GCA_024641465.1 Chromatiales bacterium
AAGCAAAGTGAGGTCCTGTCATGAAACATCTCATCAAGCACATGATAATAACGCTTGGCATCACACTCATCGTCCCCGCCCTGCATGCCGCAGAGATAGAGTCGCTGCGTGGTGCAAACCCGCTCAAGGAAAACGCCAAAAAACCCGAACCAAAAAAATGGCAATCGGACCGGCCGCCCATCGCGCGTGATTTTGTGCAGCAACCGCCCTTGATCCCGCATTCGACCGAAGGCTACATCATCGATACCAAATCCAACAAATGCCTGAGCTGCCATAGCTGGGCCAATTACAAGGAAAAGGGCGCCACCAAGATCAGTTTGACGCACTTTACCGATCGGGACGGTCATGACCTGGCCAATGTCTCGGCACGGCGTTATTTCTGCACCCAGTGCCACGTACCGCAGGTCGACGCCAAACCGCTGGTCGAAAACACCTTTAAACCGGTGAAGGGTATTATCAGCCGTTAAGCAACATCAGACTTTCGTATAAAGACTTAACAGACAGGATTTGATTATGTCAGACAAAAACAAACTTGAGACGGTAAAGCGCATGCTCGCTGAGCTCTGGCAGATTTTGAAAAAACCCAGCGCCAAATATTCCCTTGGCACCCTGCTCAGTGTCGGCATCATCGCCGGGATCATCTTCTGGGGTGGCTTCAACACCGCCATGGAAATGACCAACAACGAGACCTTCTGCATTTCATGCCACGAAATGCGCGAGAATGTCTATGTCGAATACAAGAACACCATTCACTACAACAATCGTAGCGGCGTGCGTGCGACCTGCCCGGATTGCCATGTTCCCAAGGAGTGGCACTGGAAGGTGCTGCGCAAGATCAAGGCGACCAATGAGCTGTTCCACAAGGCCATGGGCACCATCGATACACCGGCAAAATTCGAGACCAAACGACTCGAACTGGCGCAGCACGTCTGGCAGGCCATGAAGGACACCGATTCGCGTGAATGCCGTAACTGTCACGACTATGAATCCATGGACTACGCCCGCCAGGGCCGCCGTGCGGTGCACAACCACACCAAGGGATTCGATGCCAAAAAGACCTGCATCGATTGCCACAAGGGCATCGCCCATCGCCTGCCGGAGATGTACAAGGAAGACCCGAGTGCGGCCTTTCCCCCGGTGAGTGAATAACTGCAATAGCACTACGCAATAAAAAGGCGGGGATGACCCGCCTTTTTATTATTCTTCAGTGTGGGACGAATCATCCCTGTTTCCCCACCTTATCTCGCCCGTTAGCTCGTCCAAGCGTGTTTTTGTTATTTAATCTTTATTTCCGTCCACAGTTTGCTCAACAGACGGCGCTGCCTGGCGTCGGTGGCTTCAATTGTTTCCAGTCGCGTCAGGGTGGCCGTATCCGGGAAGATCGCCTTCTGTTGTTTGATCTCGGCATTAATGAATTTGGCCGCTGCGCGATTAGGATTGCCGGCACCCATTTCGTTGGTTAATGCGGCGGCATTCTTGCCGTCCAGCATGAAGTTTATAAATTGGTGGGCAAGCGCTTTGTTTTTTGAATCTTTTGGAATCACCATATTATCCAGCGCCAGCACCGCACCCTGTTTTGGCAGCGCATAGCCGATACTGAAGTTGCGTCCCGCCGCCTTGGCATCGTTTTTTGCCTGCACCATGTCACTGGAGTAACCATGGGCCACCCAGATATTACCCACGGCAAGTTCTTTAATATAACTGGAAGAGTTAAAGGCGGCCCAGTACGGTTTGGCCTTGATGATGACCTGCTGTGCCTGGCGCAGATGTTTTTCATCACGATCATTGACAGAATACCCCAGATATTTCAGTGCGGCGGCGAACAGTTCGTCGGCATCATCCAGGACCGTGATCTTGCCGCGCAGTTTTTCCAGCACCTTGGGGTCAAATATCGTTGACCAGTTGTCGGGACTGATCCCGAGTTTTTTCAACTGCTGTTCGTTATAACCGATCAGCGAGGTGGTAAAGGCATAAGGCACGGAGAATGTATTGGCCGGGTCATAACTGCGCTTCAAGAAGGCAGGGTCGCTATTTTTAAAATTTGCCAGCTTGCCCTTATCGAGCGCGGACAAGAACCCCTGTTTGGCCAGGGCCTGCACGGCATTCTGCGTTGGCACCACGACATCGTAACCACTGGCGCCGGCCAACAACTTGGCCATCATCTCTTCGGTGCTGGTGAAATAACCCTGCACCAGCTTACAGTTACAGCTCTTTTCGAAGTCTTCGACGGTTTGTTTGGCGATATAATCATTCCAGATAAACAGATGTAGCTGCTCCACCGCCATCGCCAACGGTGCAAGTGTCATCAACAAAACCGAAGCCAATAGTTTTTTCATTGCATGATTCCTCAATATATCGAACAGTTAACTGCGTAAAGCGCCGGGAGATAGCCGCGCCACCAGGGTAATTAAAATCAGGGTTAACAACATCAGCAGGGTAGATATTGCATTAACTTCCGGCGTGACCGCAATCTTCACCATCGAATATATTTGCAGTGGCAGGGTTGAGCTGCCGACCCCGGCGACAAAAAATGTAACCACAAAATCATCAATGGATAGGGTGAAGGCCATCAAGGCCCCGGCGAGAATACCCGGCGCCAGTAATGGCAGGGTAATCATGCGGAAACATTGCCATGGGTTGGCACCCAGATCCCGAGCTGCCTCGGTCAGGGATCGGTCGATACCCGACATGCGCGCCTGTACTGATAGCGCCACGAAACCGATACAGAAGGTGATGTGCGCCAGGATTATCGAGATCAGGCCAAGGCTCATGTTAAGCATGATGAAAAACAACAACAGGCTCACCCCCATCAGAATATCGGGCATGGCAATCGGCGCCAGCACCAGACCCGGCAAGACCTTCAGGCGATATTGGTACATGGCCATCCCGGCCAGGGTACCGAGCACGGTGGCGACCAGCGCACTGATACCGGCAATGATCAATGAATTGCCGGCGGCGCTGAGTATCTCGTTGTTGTGGAAAAGCTTGTCGTACCACTTAAGGGAAAAGCCCACCCACTCGGCATTGAGTTTCGAGTCGTTAAAGGAATAGACCACGACGATGAGCAGCGGCAGGTAGAGGAAGCCATACACGGCCAGTGCGGTGAATATCAGCAGGCGGTTTTTATTATTCATCTCAACGTCCGCCCTGCCGGCCAAACTTCGCGCCCAGCAATACCACCAGAACCGCCGCTGCCGTCAGCACCATCGATAGCACACTGCCAAACGGCCAGTCACGCGACTCTACAAATTGCTGTTTAATCACGTTGGCGATCATGACGCCGTCGGTACCCCCCAGCAGATCGGGGATCGCGAACATGCCCAGGACGGGGATAAACACCAGGATCGAACCGGCATAAACACCGGGCAGCGATAGCGGCCAGGTGATATTCCAGAATCGACGCCAGCGATTCGCGCCCAGGTCCTGCGCCGCATCGAGCAAGGCCGAGCTGTGTTTTTCCAGGTTTGCATACAGGGGCAGCACCATAAACGGCAGATGTACATAGACCAGACATATAATGACGGCGCTGGCGCTATACATCAGGCTGACCGGCGCCAGGCCAAACACATCACGGATCGAGTTGATCAATTGTGTCACCGCACCGTTAGGGCTAAGCAGAATCATCCAGGCATAAATGCGAACCAGAAAGTTACTCCAGAACGGCAGGATCACCAGCAGCAACAACAGGTCACGGTGTTTGCGCGGGCTACGCGCAATCATCAGCGCCAGAGGGTATCCCAGCAATATACACAGCAAGGTGGTGAACACGGCATAGCCGATTGATTTTACAAACAGACGCAGATAAATATCCGTCTCGAACAGACGCTGCCAGTTTTCCAGCGTCAGCTCCAACGTCAGGCCGCCATCCTTATAGGCATACCAGGGCGCCAGGCCGCCATACTCACCGGTATAACGGAATGAGGCGAACAGCATAATCAGGGTTGGAATGGCAAACAAAACCAGCAGGTAACCCAGCGGCGGCAGGGTAAGCAGGCGTTGTTGCCACGATTTGGATATCACGTAAGTCAGTCCATCACCAGGTGTCCGGCATCGGACAGCCAGGCGACCTCGACCTGATCACCCACTTCGAAAAAGCGTGCCCGCCCCGGCGAGGAATTCGCCAACAGCGCCTCCACCAGCATGCCATTCACCAGCTCGACTTTATACACGGTGACATCGCCCAGATAGAGCATATCGTGCACCACGCCCTTAAAGTGGGCCTGGACTTCATCCTGGCTGAGACTGCTGGAGATATTAATTTTTTCCGGCCGCAGGGTCAGGGTGCAGGCACTGCCCACCTCGACCGTCACATCGGGCGGCATCATGACCTGTACTGCACCAAGCCCCGCCAGTTCCACCAACACCCGGTCGCCCTGTAACTGCATCACCTTGCCTGCCAGGAGATTGCAATGGCCGATAAAATCGGCCACAAAACGACTCCGGGGGAAACCGTACAGGCGTGAAGGTTCGTCCACCTGCGCGATCGCGCCGTGGTTCATTACCGCAATTCGGTGGGATAGCGCCAGCGCCTCACCCTGGTCATGGGTGACGTAGACAAAGGTAATACCGATCTCTTTTTGCAGCTTTATCAGCTCCAGTTGCATCTGCTCGCGCAACTTGGCGTCCAGCGCCGACAGCGGTTCATCCAGCAGCAACAGGCGAGGCCGGTTAACCAGTGCCCGCGCAATCGCAATGCGCTGTTTCTGTCCACCCGATAAGGCATCCGGATAATGACCGGCCTTATCCGGCAGGCTGACATCCTTCAGCGCCGCGCTGACTCGGCGCTCAATCTCCGCCTTGTTGCAACCCACCATACGCAAGGGAAAGGCGACATTGTCTGCCACCGTCATATGGGGAAACAGGGCATAGTTTTGAAAAATGGTATGTAGCGGGCGTCGCTCGGGGGGGGTGGCAATAATGCTCTTCCCATCCAGCAGGATATCGCCGCCATCAGGCTGGTCAAAACCGGCGATCAGCCGCAGCAGTGTCGTTTTACCACAGCCGGAGGGTCCAAGCAGGGTAAAGAACTCGCCCGCAGCAATCGCCAGACTGACCTTATCCAGGGCAGTGAAGCCTGCAAAATTACGTGAAACATCTTTAATTTCCAGCAACTTAAACACGTCTCCCTAAGCGTGGTTCCGAACTAAATACAGGCCCCGACCGGCCCAGACAGATTCTATAGAGCAATTCTGCAATTCTCAATTCCAGCCATCAACAAACTATCTAAGCAGACAGGCAAGACCGCCATCCCGAGGAGAGTCAATAAGCTGTTGTAACTTATCGTGTTATTATTTGTTTAGGCATTGCCTGTTTTGTGGGAAAACCACGTTTAATCTGTCAGAAAAAGAATATAAACGCGAAATATGCAATTATTTTAGCCAAGTCTCATATTGAGGCCCGGTTATGATCGAAGGATAAAAACTAACAGAGGATTGATTCAACAACGCACTGATTAGTTCGTTCAGCGCAGCCAGGGACAGATGGGGCAACATGAAAAACCCGGCAACGCCGGGCTTTCACTCTAAATCGCAGGACATGTTAGCAACTTCATTCGATCTTTATATAGGCAAAGCCCTGATGCTGTAATTCGGCGATACGCACCACACCGGATCGCACCAGGGTGACCTTGGGCATCAGTTCCTTGGGATCGAGATTGACCGCCTGGCGGGTGATATCACACAGCTCCAGTTTGACATCGTGCACATTTTGCAGGCTGGCGATGCGCTGCATTATATTATCTCTGCGCTCGGCCAATTCCTTGTCCTCGGCAAACGGGCTCTTGGCCAGTTTATTCTTGGTCAAAAAACGGATGCCGTGGGAGACAAAC
>JAHEDB010000166.1 GCA_024641465.1 Chromatiales bacterium
TTTTCATACATGCGGAAATAATTCTGGAAGGTGATCGAGGCCAGGGTCTGATTTTCCTGCTGGATAGGCACCCCTTCCTTGGCCTCGACAGCCTGATGCAGACCATCTGACCAACGCCGCCCCGTCATGGTACGGCCGGTAAACTCATCAACAATGATTACCTCATTGTCCTGCACGATGTAATCCACGTCCTTGGTAAACAGTACGTGGGCACGCAACGCAGCATTGACGTGGTGCATCTTGCCAATATTGGCCACATCATACAGGCTCTCGCCTTCGGCCAGTAAACCCGCCTTCGCCAGCAGGTCTTCAACATGCTGGTGGCCTTCTTCGGTGAGGAATATCTGTTTGTTTTTTTCTTCGACGGAATAATCACCCGGGCCGTCTTCCACCGCCTGTTTTACCAGCTTGGGTACCAATTCATTGATCTGGTAATAAAGCCCCGAGCTGTCATCGGAGGGGCCGGAGATGATCAAAGGAGTCCTCGCCTCATCGATCAGGATCGAGTCCACCTCGTCGATGACGGCAAAATGGAGCTCCCGCTGCACCTTGTCTTCCAGACCGAAGGCCATGTTGTCGCGCAGGTAGTCGAAACCGAACTCGTTATTGGTGCCATAGGTGATATCCGCCCGGTAGGCCGCCTGCCTGGCATCGTGGTCCATATCGGCCACCACCACCCCGACGCTCATACCGAGGAATTTGTAGATCTGTCCCATCCATTCGGCGTCACGTTTGGCCAGGTAGTCATTCACGGTAATGACATGCACGCCCTTACCGGTCAGGGCGTTGAGATAGGCCGCCAGAGTAGCCACCAGGGTCTTGCCTTCACCGGTACGCATCTCGGTGATCTTGCCCTGATTCAGCACCATGCCGCCGATCAGCTGCACATCAAAGTGACGCATATTCATAACGCGCTTGCCGGTCTCACGCACCACGGCAAAGGCCTCGGGCAGCAAGGCATCGAGGCTTTCGCCACCGGTATAGCGTTCGCGGAATTCAGTGGTTTTGGCCTGTAGTTCGGCATCAGATAATGCCGAGATGGCAGGTTCCAGGTCATTGACCTGAACCACGGCCTTCCTCATTTGCTTGATCAGACGCTCATTGCGACTGCCGAAAACCTTCTTTAAAACTGTGCTAAGCATGAATAAGAGAAACCACCCTGTAAGCTTGTCTTTATTCTCATTGGCCGAGAATCCCGAAGGCCGTTATTCTACAGATACGATGGTCATTTGTCCGCTTTATGATGGTTTGGTTTCGTGCCGATACTGATATTTCCGGCTGCATCGACGAGTAATGGAGTGTCCGGAAAATCCTCTCGGGTCAACCGGGCAATCAGTCGGGCAGCGGTATGCCTCTCATCGACGACCAGGCCGTCCGGACGCTCCTGGCGAGCCGAGACAATACTCCCGCCTAAAAATGCCCCATTTGGCCCCAGATTCGCTATTAGAATCGGTGCCAGACCCTTGATGCCCGCCACACTGATACCCCAGTAGGTGCAAAAATTCCCCAGGCTATAGGCGATAAGCCGCCCCTTGTACAATTCCATGGCCCTGGGGACATGTGGCCCATGTCCCAGCACCAGATCGGCGCCGGCATCAATCATTGCCCGGGCAAACTTGACCGAATCACCCCGATCCTCTCCCTTATAAAACTCTGTTGCAAACGGGAGTCGGGTCGCTTCCAGCCCTTCGCCTCCTGCATGCATCGACACCATGACAATCTCATGACTTTTAGCTAACTCAGTAACAAGTTCCACGGCCCTGGGAATATCCAGCATATCGTGAGAGTTACCGAAGGGAGAAAAGGCGATCATCGCCACTCGTACTCCCTTGACCTGCCAACTGGCCACATCCCCCAGACGCCCGGAATGATGGATCCCGGCCGCGGACAGGGCCTGCATTGAACTGCTTCGTCCCGCTTCACCAAAATCACGGGCATGATTGTTCGCCAGGCTCATCACATCAAAACCGGCATCAAGCAGATTTTTGGCATAGCGGGTGGGGCTACGGAACAGGTAACAGGACGAGAGATTCTGACACTTCTTGACGGGTTCACCGCCATCCAGCAACACACCTTCCAGATTGCCGAAGGTAATGTCCGCCTGCCGTAAAGCGGGGGTAACTTTGGCCAGGATATTCAGGTCATCTGGCGGCAGTGAGTCTTTGGGAAAGTCAGTCCCCAACATGATATCACCGACGGCAGCAATCTGGATCTGAATGGCAGAATCTGACGGTTTTTCCGTACGCCTCGTCTCCACCGGCTCTAACCGAGCCGGACCTGGCCCGCTGCAAGCGGCCAGGGCTAAAACAAGTACACAGGCAAAATATCCCGGGACATACACATGTTTTTTTATCGGCTGGGACAACAGCAAGGTAAGACTCCCCTACGCAAAACAGCCGGCGTAAGCCGGCTGATTCGTTTTAAAAATTATTTTACTTAATGTCGACTATCGAGCGGCATGGATATAACGTTTCGGATCGACCTGGCGACCATTACGCATCACTTCAAAGTGTACGTGAGGACCTGTCGAACGGCCAGTCGTGCCCATTTTAGCAATAACCTGTCCCTTCTTGATCGTCTGACCAGCGTGAACCATATTTTCCTTACAATGGCCGTAACGTGTCACATAACCGTTACCATGATTGATCTCGACAAGATTCCCATAACCGGAACGCTTGCCGGAGAAGGTCACTACACCGGCCGCAACCGAGACGATATCCGAACCCATTTTACCGGCAAAGTCGATACCAGAATGATGTACCCGGCGACCAGTAAACGGATCGGTACGTAAACCAAAGTAGGAAGATAACCAGCCACGAGTGATAGGACGACCCGTCGGCATAACCTCGGCCTGCAGGTTACTGGACATGATCATGGTTTCCAGAACACTCAACTGTTGGGCACGATCTTCCAGCTGAGCCGTTAATTCTTCCAGCGATTTGACAAAGTCCGGTACTTCCATGGCCTTGGCATTGGCATCATTGGCGCCAACCGGGCCACCTTGAGCGGGAGGGTGCTCGAAATCGAATTCGCCTTTATCAAGCTTGGCCATTTTCGTCAGACGTGAGCCCAGGGCATCGAGCCGAATAACATGCGATTGTAACTGCCCCAGCTTTAGTGCCAGGGCATTCATATTCTCTTCAGCGGTACGAGTCACTTCGGATATTTGCAGACGCTGCGTATCCAGCTCTGATTGCATAGCCAGCGCCAATTCATCGGGATTGACTCGCATATGAGAAACGCCCATATTGAAGCCAGCATACATCAATCCCCCAGGGAGGATAACAAAGAGCCCCAATACCAGTGCAACTACTTTTTTCTTGCACAAAGTAACTAAACCCGAGTAGCCCTTGCTTCTTGTCATCAATACAATATTCATGCGTTACTATCGCCTAATTTGTAAAAGAATTTCTTAATAAGGTTTATCGGCTAATAATTATTGTGGTTTAATTTTTTTCTGTATTTCCACACGCTTACCGAGCGTACCTATATAATACAGTTACAGTCTTTCTGCAAGTAACCATTCAACCAAGCAAAAGTATGGATTCTGCCAAACCAATATACAAGTATCTGACTCAACAAAACAGCCAAGTTGTGGAGCTAATCACACAAGGGCGGGCGTTATATCAGATAGAGAAGCGGCTAAAACCTTTTATTAATCAATATATTGGAACGCAGTGGCGTATCGGTAGTTTGTCTCGAGAAGAGATCACAGTCATTGTGTATTCAGCTGAACTGGCAAACCGCCTACGGTTTTACTCGGTAAATATGCTGAGCGAGATGAGAAGATTAGAATCCTTTAAATTACTTAATAAAATTAATATAAAGGTTAATCCTATATTTTCAGAATTTGAACTTAAAAATAAAATGGAATTACATCACACTTTGACGCCATCGAAGACAGGTCATACACAATTGATGTCACTTGCTGAATCGGTGGACGACCAAGCCTTAAGAGAATCTCTCAAAAGGCTGGCCAGTCATTTGCAGCCCTGAGACGAGTGATTAACTCGCCTGTACTGGCTGTATAAAGGAGATAGGAGATTTCTTTTCGTCTTCGAAGGTGACCAATTCCCAGGCATCTTCCTGCGCCAGTAATACACGCAGCAGCTTATTGTTCAGGGCATGGCCGGATTTATAGCCGCTGAAGGCGCCGATCAGACTGCGCCCCAGCAGATAGAGATCACCAATGGAGTCGAGGATCTTGTGCTTGACGAATTCGTCCACATAGCGCAAACCATCTTCGTTCAGAATTCGATAATCATCCACCACGATGGCGTTATCCAGACTGCCGCCCAGCGCGAGATTATTGGCCCGCAGGGTCTCGATCTGGCTCATGAAGCCAAAGGTGCGGGCGCGACTCACTTCCTTCACAAAGGAGGTGGTTGAAAAATCAACCTCGGCCATCTGGTGACGTTCTTTAAAGGCAGGGTGTTCAAAATCGATAGTAAAGGAGACCTTAAAGCCATCATACGGCTTAAATTGCACCCATTTGTCGCCATGGTCGACCTTGACGGGTTTCTTAATACGGATAAACCGCTTGGGTGCATTCTGCTCTTGGATCCCGGCAGACTGGATCAGAAACACGAACGGGCCAGCACTACCGTCCATGATGGGTACTTCCGAGGCATTCAAATCGATATAGGCGTTGTCGATACCCAAACCAGCGAGGGCAGACAGCAGATGTTCGATAGTAGCGATACGGATGCCATCTTTAACCAGGGTAGTGGAGAGTGTTGTATCTCCCACATTTTCCGGGGTGGCAGGTATCTCGACCGGCGTGTCCAGATCCACGCGACGAAACACAATGCCTGTATCAGGCACTGCGGGTCGCAGGGTTAAGTAGACTTTTTCTCCCGTATGCAGACCGACTCCCGTCGCTCTGATGACATTTTTCAGCGTGCGTTGTTTAATCACCCGAATTCCTTACCTATTCAGTTACTTATGTTATTTCAAGCGTCGTCAAATCTGACGTAATTTACTTATGTCAAATCCTGGTATCTGTCTATTCTGTATCCAACACCCACTATCAAGAATACTAGAACAGCCCCCAAGGATTAGCAACTTGCCTAGGGTATAGCGACAATTGCCCTAAAAACTTTAATAACCTGATCGTGAGTCAGGTCTCATTTAGACTAGCCGCAAATTTTAGCATACTAATCCGCCTGTCGTCTCAGGAAGGCGGGAATATCAAGATAGTCCATACTCGAGGCCGAATCACTATTATATTGATCAGATGCGACCTTATTACGGATCACTGTCGGCCGATCGAGCTGACCATAATCAACCTCACCGCTGCTATTCTTGACCACCAGTTTGATGGGCTTGATTCCAACAGCACTGGCATGGCCCAGGCCGGTGGCCACCACCGTTACACGGAGTTCATTGGTCATTTGCGGGTCAATGACGGTCCCAACGACAACCGTGGCATTTTCCGAGGCAAAGCCCTTGATTGTATTGCCGACCTCTTCAAATTCACCGATTGTCATGTCCATCCCGGCTGTCACATTGACCAGAATCCCTCGCGCCCCGGCCAAGTTGACATCCTCCAGCAAGGGACTGGCCACGGCCGCCTCGGCTGCTTCCTTGGCCCGGAATTCTCCACTGGCCCGGCCGGAACCCATCATGGCCATGCCCATCTCGGACATCACAGTCCTGACATCGGCAAAATCCACGTTGATCAGCCCGGGGCAGGTAATCAGTTCGGCGATACCCTGCACGGCCCCAAGCAACACGTCATTGGCCGCCTTAAAGGCATCCAGCAGACTGATCTGCTTACCCAGCACACTGAGCAACTTCTCATTCGGAATCGTGAT
>JAHEDB010000167.1 GCA_024641465.1 Chromatiales bacterium
GCCGCCGATGCTGCCCAGCAGACCCTCAGCCAGCTGTTCATCGGCCTGGCCAGCCAGTTTGTACTGATTATGGATACCCTGCAGGCGATGCGTGGCCTCAATGGTGAAGCACCTGTCCTGACGCCAATAGTGGCCTTTGAACTGTGGCAGGACACCGGCAGTCGGCAGGCCCGGCAGGCCCTCGACAAGGTCACCACGGCCCAGCCTGTGTTTGACCCCAGGCCGCCACGCAAGCACTAGCGGCTAGGAGCGGCTCGTTTCGGCAAAGCAGCAAATCGTTGCAGAATCGGTGACGGGCGTTCAATACCAAAACCCTGCGCATAATCCACGCCGATATCCTGTAATAGCTTAAAGGTCGCATCATCCTCTACAAACTCGGCGATGGTCTTGATACCCATGACATGGCCGACTTCATTGATACTGCGCACCATGGCGCAATCGATCGGGTCCTGAGTCATATCCTTGATAAAGCTGCCATCGATCTTGAGGTAGTCCACCGGCAGGTTTTTCAGATAAGCGAACGAACTCAAACCGCTGCCAAAGTCGTCGAGGGCAAAACGGCAGCCGATCTGTTTCATCTCACGCATAAAGTGATTGGCCCTGGCCAGATTGGCTATCGCCGCGGTCTCGGTGATCTCAAAACAGATCACGGCGGGCGGCACCGAGAACTCCTCCAGTTGCTGTTTGACGAACCCCAGGAAGTCCTCGTCACCAAGGGTATTGCCCGACAGGTTTATCGCCACGGTATCCAGTGGTTGAACCGATTTATCGCACAATTGCTGTTGTATGCAGCCGCATATCTTGCGCACCACCCAGCGGTCGATGGCCGGCATCAGGTTGTAGCGTTCGGCGGCCGGGATAAACGCCGCGGGCGGGACTAAACCGCCTGCACTGTCCAACATCCGCACCAGGACCTCGAAATGCAATTCATGATGCCCGGCCAGCGTCGGTTGAATTGCCTGGCAATACAGCGCCAGCCGATCCTCGGCGAGGGCCTCGTTGATCCGGCTAACCCACTGCATCTCGCCGCGGCGTTGTTGCAGGTCCGTGTCATTCGGTTCATAAACATGGATGCGATTGCGACCCAGATCCTTGGCGGCGTAACAGGCGACATCCGCCGCACTCATTACATGGGTAGTGTCCTCGGCATAAGCATCGATCTGTACCACGCCGATACTGGCGCCGACATCAAAGCTTTTGTCTTGCCAACTGAAGCGGAACTCTTTAATTGTATGCCGCACCTCCTCAGCAATACGCCGGGCATGTTCCATCGGACAACCGGCCAGCAACAGCCCAAATTCGTCGCCCCCGAGACGGGCAAGCAAATCAGACTCACGGACCCTTTCCTGCAGAATAAAAGCCAGTTGCCGCAGCAACTCGTCGCCCGCGACATGACCACAGGTATCGTTGACCACCTTAAACTGATCCAGATCGATATACAGCAAGGCATGCTCCTTGCCGTGATCCTTGGCCGACTTCAGCAGGTCACCCAGCCGACGCTCAAATTCATAGCGGTTGATCAAACCGGTCAAGGCATCGTGGGTGGCCTGCCAGGTCATCTGCTGGGTCATATCCCTGGCCTGGGTCACATCATGGAAGACCATGACGACCCCGATGACCTTGCCGTGCTTATCACGGATCGGTGCGGCAGAATCTTCGATGGCAATCTTTCGACCCTGCCGGCTGATCAACACGGTGTGATTGGCCAGCCCCACCACCTTGCCATCCTGAAGACACAGGCTCACCGGGTTGCTGCAAACCTCGCCGCTCTCTTCGTTGATAATATGGAACACTTCTTCAAGCGGCCGTCCCTCGGCCTCGGCGGTAGGCCACTCGGTCAATTGCTCGGCCACCGGATTGAGAAAGGTCACAATACCGCCGTTGTCGGTGGTGATCACCGCATCACCGATAGAGTTAAGCGTCACCAGCGCGCGTTCCTTCTCTTCAAACAATCGATCTTCCGCCTGTTTGCGGGCGGTCATATCGGTATTGGTACCCACCATTCGATAGGCGCGTCCCTGTTGGTCGCGTATCGCCACGCCACGCTCAAGGTGCCAGCGCCAGCCGCCGTCCTTGTGGCGGATGCGGTGCATATTTTCATAACCCGGGGTTTTGTTTTGCAGATGTGCATCGATCGCCGCCTGTGCCTTAAGACGATCATCGGGATGCAGTCGCTTCAGCCACTCATCGCGTTGCTCACCGATTTCATCTTCGGTGTAGCCCAGCATGCTCTTCCAGTGTGGCGAGTAATAAACCTTATCGGTGCCAAGATCCCAGTCCCACAGGCCGTCGTTGGAACCCTGCATGGCCAGATCAAAACGCTCCTCGCTTTGCGCCAGATTATCACGCGCCTGATCCACGGCATCGAGCATAAGATTAAAATTGTCCGCCAGTTGCCCCAGCTCATCGACACGCCCCAGCTCCGCACGATGATGCCCCTCACCACGACGAATATATCCCGAGATATCGACGATATGGCGCAGCGCCAGCGTCAGCCCCCTGGCCATGAAAAAAGCGAATACCGTGCCCACGACGATCGCCAGCAGTGTATAGACAATGCCGTCGCGGGTAATCATGGCCAGGCCGGTACTCGTCTCATCCTGGCTGAGGGCCACACGGGCCCAGCCGATCAAGTGGCCATTGGCACGTACCGGCGCCGCGACATCGATGATCGATCGGTTTTCGATCAGCATCTGAGTCTTCGGCTCTGCACTCAGCAAACCTCGACTGACGGTATCCGAGACATACTGTCCGATGTATTTTGATTCGCTGTGGCCAAGCAACTCCCCTTCCTTGCTGAGCAACATGGCGTAGCGCAAGCCCGGATATTTGGCCTGAGAAGCGATCACCTCTTCGATGCCCACGATGTCATTGGCGATGACCCATGAGGTGCTGTTGGCCGCCAGCGTCTCGGCCAGGCTGGTTGCCTGACTAAGTGCCTGTGTGTGTAAAAAGGTACGCTGCCTCTCCACCAGGTCAACGACAAAAATTGTCATCAACACCGCATGTATCAGCGCGATGCCGAGCATTAACTGGCGCTGGATCGACTTGGTCCAGAAACGACGAATGGGATTAAATAGTGTTCGAAACATCAGGCCTAGTGTTGCTCCCGCGGATCACGCACTTCACGTGCAAAACCGGCCAGAAACTTTCGTACCGGTTGATAAGTGGCATCGTTAGCGGCCTCAAAGTGTGACAGTTCCATCCGCTCCAGTATCACCCGCCCCTCTGCAATGGTATGCAGAGTAAACAACAGGGCTGCCACTTTTTCTACCACCTCTGGCGAAACATCTTGTCTCACCACCAGGCCATTGTTAGGCAGCGAGCTGGTCTGCCATTTGATCTCCAGTTGTTGCGCGAGTTGCGGCCGTTCCCTGGACAGGGCCCGCCACGGTGGTGGCCAGGTGGCAGCGGCCGCTGTATGCCCCAGAAATACATTCATGATCGAGGATTCCTGCGAGCCAACATAGCGGTTATCGACATCGCGCATCACATTGAGGCCATGGGTTTGCAGGTAATACTGCGGCATCATGGTCGCGGCCAGCGCCGTGGGGGCGGGATAACTGATCGCCTTACCCTTCAGATCCGCTACCTTATTGATCCCGCTGTCCTTGCGGACCAGGATGATGCCGCGGAAATTCTGGTCATCGGCCATTTTGCCGAATACCCGATAGCCATGTTCGAGCGACTCGACAGTCTGATAGGGATTGGGTAACGATAAATGAAACTCTCTTCTGTACAGCTTCTCGTCATAGGCGGCATAGTTACGCGATGCCTCAACCTTGAATACCGCACCATCAATATGACGGCTCAGATAGTCCATCAGCGGACTGAAGATTTCATGCAGCCGGGTTGGGTTGTGCAGGGGGTGAATGCCGAAACGATATATGGTCCTGGAATCCACCGGCTGACTGGTGAACTGTGGCAGCTCAGCATTGCCCTGCTCCATACATCCGACGAGCTGGACTGACAGCATAACCAGCCACACCGGCCAACTGCTTTGCTTGCATAAACGCCTGAATGAAAAATTCATCAACACCAAACTCAACTGACAGCCTCCCCGGGTATGGGCCAGGTGCCACCGCCAGAAATGTTAAATTATGTTACAGACCGGGGAGTTAACTCATTACTGCCCGTGTCGTCATAGGGTAATAATAGTCCGTTGTTGTCAATAAAGTACCGCCCTGACAGCAAACCTTCGTAGCTCCAAAGCCCTAACCATATACGAGCTGGCCCATCTGACGCTCAATATGACTGGACGGACCTGCCACTGCGCATAATAATACGGTCCCGTAACTTACCCCGTAATTCAACCCAGATACCGGCACCGACCATGGGCACCATCTATCAGGCCAAATGCCCTTGCGGCTTTAAGCAGATCGACCTGTTGCAAGGTTATGGCATTAAACAGCGTGATATCAGTTATGAGCTGTATCAATGCGAGGAGTGCCACATGCTGGTCAACTACGAACTCAGTCAGCAGGCCGACAGTCTGTTCAAGCCCGTGCACTGCCCGGAATGCAAGGCCGGTCTGATACGCCTGGCGGATAACCTTGAGCAACACCCCTACCCCTGCCCCGAATGCAAGCAACTCACCCTGACTCTCACCAGCGTCGGGCTGTGGGACTAGACAGGGCTAACGCGGCCTCGCCAGACTCACCAATCTATTTAAGGCTTTGCTGACGTGCGGCAATGTCATCCCAGTCGAAGCTCTTTAGTATGTCATGGCATCAGTTGGTGCACGACTCGCTGGATACCTCACCTGCACGCAGGTTCTGACAAATTCCAGCATAAAACACTGACTTTTTCTGGCGCTGTGATTACCGAAATAAATTAAACATCAACCCTAAATTACCGATACGGAGGAGAGGGAGTCAGTTAATACCGGTTTAGCACCAGGAGGTTTACATGTCACGATGGTTGGGATTATTCATTACAAGTATCGTGTTACTCGTTTCGACCGAGGTCATGGCCAACGAGTGTGATTCCAGACTACCGGCCGGGGCAGTCCCGTCAGGTCAGGTCAAACTCTGCCAATCCGGCTTTACCGGCCTCAGCTTTCTCTATAGTTGCCAGGATTATCGTCAGGGCAAACAAATTTACCGCGTACTCTACAAGGGAGGCGTGGCACCCAAGGCCATCGTCAGGCTCGACTCAGCAAACAACGAACACCTCATCTGGTCACCCAGCTTCGGCGACCCGGACATGAACTGCCCCCTGGCCGCCCCGGCCTCCATCCCGAAACACGCCAAACACCGCGGTCTGGGTGTGTGCGTGGATAATAACGATGAAAATGTGGCCTGTAGTGTCTACGAACACGCCCCGGTGCGCCAAACCCGATCCTATCGCTATCTGGTGTTCTATCACCAGGACGGCAAAGGCAGCGAACTCGTCCACCAGATGCCCGCCGGCGACAACCAGAACGCCATGGTCGCCGAACTGGCCTACCAGCTCGGCCTGAGCCTGTTGCAAACCCGCTGTTGCAGTGAACACGCCTCGGCCTACCTTGAACACGCCCACCGCCTGTTCCCCCGCGCCACGGCCTATCGGACCGGTTATCTGCGGGCGCTGGAACAACTGGCGGTGAATACCGACAAGAACTAATACGGTTTAGAGATATAAAAAAACCCGGACTCAATGATTGAGTCCGGGTTTTTTAGTGCCTGCCTAACGGCAGGTGTTATTTATTTCATGCGGGTGTTGACGGCATTACCGGTTGTGCCTTTTTACGTTCCAGCTTGATGGCGGTGTAGGTACCGTCGTCATTACGCACCGCATCAACCTCGACTTTATCATCGACTGCCAGATCAGAC
>JAHEDB010000168.1 GCA_024641465.1 Chromatiales bacterium
AAGAATATTATTTACAAACAGACTTTTGAAGATCGACCGAGCATGGCCAATCAGCAAAAGCGTCGCTTCCAGGAGAAGATCGACGAGTTTGTCAAACAGGTCAAACCCAGCCAGTACACCGATATTACCGGCGGTATACTGCAAGCGGTCGAATTTTTGAATGAGCGAAAGACCGGCAACAAGACCATCATCATATTTTCAGATATGAAAGAAGAGATTAAAAAGGGCTATGTCAGGGATATCAGCTTAAAGCTGAATGGTTTTCGGGTCATTGCCCTGAACGTAACCAAGCTGCGCACCGACAATATCGACCCGCGAGAATATATCGACCGCCTGGAGGCCTGGAAAAACCGGGTTGAATCGGCTGAGGGGCAGTGGCTGGTGATTAACGATCTCGAGCGTCTGGAACCGTTGTTTGAATAAAGTGTATTGCCTCATTTCCTCGCCTGTCAGCCCTGCTGACAGGCGATTATACATACCCATAAAACCATACAAAAATAGTATGTAATTCGTCCGGTCCTGACTAGTTGCTTATCCACCCCTGCTTACTCGTGATAAATTGACACCTAACGGTGTTATTCAGCTGTTAATCTATTCGCATCAACCTTTAAGTCGCATGACTTATGGCCGATATAAGTCGTAATGCTGGCAATAATACCAGTGAGGTAAAGGTAGACAACATGAGTCACACAATCGCCACGTTTCGAGCCAAAGACCCCATGTGGGTATACGAGCGTAATTACGCCCTGCTGGCCGGGTTATTTCCCCGTCAGATCGAACAGGCTATCGATACTGCCGCAATATTCAATATTGCGGGTCGTGGTGAGACCCGGATTCAGGTTGTCGAGCGGTGTCGTTACACTCTTACTTTGGTCCTGGCCGAGTCGTACAGGTCAGAAGTGGTGCCCGAGATAAGCATGCGGGTCCGCCTCTATCATGATGCGCACCTGGTTGAGGTTGTCGCATATCAGGGGTTTACTGATATGCTTCCCAAACACATGGACCTCGAACGTGGCAATCCCCAGAACCATCTGGAAAAGCGACAGGCTAACATATTGTTGCATGACTGGCTGGTTTCCCTGCAAAAATCTCAAGTCCCCATGCAGTCTACATCGGATTGCTCTACCCAGTAAGGCAAGCACCTACCTTTCGTTCTACAGGCTTGGAGAAGTGATACCCAAGCCGATTTACCTAAGAGGGTTTCACAATGGGCAAGCACTATCGAAGTATATATGTCCTTGTTGCAGCCATAATTTTTGGTCTGTTTTTATCTGCGACCGCTTTTGCAAATCAATATAAAAAGGCGGTTGATGCGACTAATTCAGGCAATTATGATCTTGCCTTATCGATATGGAAAAAACTTGCACAACAAGGTGATCCTGTTGCGCAGTACAATCTGGCTGTGTTTTATAAAGAAGGTTATGGCGTAAGTAGTGATATTTCAGAATCCAGCCGCTGGTATAAAGCGGCTGCCCAGCACCGGCTGATCCAGGCCACTGCGCGCCTCGATAATACCAGCATCAAACCGGCTGACGAGAGTGATATCGAGCGTGAAGAGGAATCAAATGTATCTTCAGCAAAATCCAGTAAAGACCCGGTCGGTTGGGTACTCAGTCAGAACCCCCGACACTATACCCTGCAACTGGCAAGCAGCAAGAGTGAAGAACGTATCAAGCAATACTATGTAGAAAACCAGATGCAGGGAAAGGGTGGCTACTATACTAAAGAGCAGGATGGAGAGACCTGGTATTATCTGATTTATGGCGCCTATAAATCATCAGGTAATGCCAGTGAACAAATCGAACAGTTGCCCGATGAGATACGTAAGTGGTCACCGTGGGTTAGGCGCCTGGGAAACATTCAAAAGATTATTAAGCGAAAAGAAGCTGATTAAAATAAAAAGGGACTCGATGAGTCCCTTTTCTTTATTGGTGGAGGCGGCGGGCGTCTCTCTCGGCCATCCCTGGCCTTCGCGACATTAGTGCATCCCTGCACGTTATCGCTCCCGCGACACGGGTTCAATATTCCCACAATACAAATTAAAAAAGGGCTACATCTATCGATGCAACCCTTTGTTAATTTGGTGGAGGCGGCGGGAATCGAACCCGCGTCCGCAAATCCTCTGCCTTTGGCTCTACATGCTTATCCTGTTCTTTAATTTAGCTGGCGGCTGCCCAACAGGCGGGGATCACCGACAACGATTCCGTTAGGTTTTAGCGCATCCACCCCGGACGTGTTTCAGCGCGATCTTGTATGGGATGACTCCGGTTATCTGAGCGTACAAGCACACATCAGGCCGAAGGCTTTAAGCTGGTTATTAAGCAGCTAAAGCGTAGTTGTCGTCGTTGGCAACTATAAAGGTTTGCAGATAGATTAACGAGGTCCTCTGCACCTCGGCATGCACCTCCGGTTTCGTAACCCGCGTCGAAGCCAGGTCGCCCCCGTAGTGTGACTTTTCGACAGTGAGTCTATCGGAAAGTTGTCCATATATATAGGTATAGTCCGGGCCTATTTCAATAGAAGTGGCTAAAAATCAACCTTTTTTCATGATGCGCTGTTTGTCTCTGTGCCAATCCCGCTCTTTGGTGCTGGCTCGTTTGTCGTGGGCCTGTTTACCCTTGGCCAGGGCGATCTCCAGCTTGGCCCGGCCCTTAACCCAGTACATGGCGGTGGGGATAAGTGTATAACCCTTGCGTTCCACCGCACCGATCAATCGATTGAGTTCATGCCGGTTGAGCAGGAGTTTGCGACTGCGCTGTGAGTCCGGATTGATGTGGGTGGAGGCGGTTTGCAAGGGGGTAATAACCGCCCCCCACAGCCAGGCCTCGTTATTCTTGATCTGGATATAACTGTCCCGAATCTGGCCCCGGCCCTCGCGCAGGCTCTTGACCTCCCAGCCTTCCAGCACCAGGCCGGCCTCGAAGCGGTCTTCCAGGGTGTAGTCGTGGCGGGACTTTTTGTTGAGGGCAATGGTGGCGGATGGATTGCCTTTTTTGGCTTTTTTCTTATTCATCAAACTATTATATCTGACTTGGCCAATAG
Organism: Chromatiales bacterium; assembly: GCA_024641465.1. Taxonomy (GTDB): domain Bacteria; phylum Pseudomonadota; class Gammaproteobacteria; order UBA6429; family Thiohalophilaceae; genus JAHEDB01. The sequence continues at coordinate 3,043 of JAHEDB010000168.1, forward strand.
GCGGATACTGCCGATATAGTACTTGAGGCGGTGGTGGCTATTGAGATAGGCTGCCAATTAGTTAAAAATCCTGTAGTTAGGAAAATGTGCTGAACGGGGAGATTTGATGTCGGGTCAACGGGAGTCAATACACGGTCAGTGGTCGTCACGCGGGGCCTTTATCCTCGCGGCGACCGGTTCGGCGGTCGGTCTGGGGAATATCTGGAAGTTTCCCTACATCACGGGTGAAAATGGTGGCGGGGCGTTTGTACTGGTCTATCTGGCCTGCATCGCCATCATCGGCGTTCCGATCATGATGGCCGAGATTATGCTGGGGCGGCGCGGTCGGCAAAGTCCGATCAATACCATGCATACCCTGGCGATTGAGGCCGGACATTCTACCAACTGGCAATATCTGGGCTGGCTCGGGGTCGCCGCCGGTTTCCTGATCCTGTCCTATTACAGCGTGATTGCCGGGTGGGCGGTGGCCTACGTGGTGCGTGCCGCCAGCGGTACCTTTACCAATGCCTCGGTTGAGGTGGTAAAGAATGTTTTTATTCAGTTGGTGAGTGATCCGGAAAAACTGATTGCCTGGCATTCCCTGTTTATGCTGATGACCATGTTTGTCGTCGCCCGTGGTGTGCAGGGCGGGCTGGAAAAGGCCGTCAGGCTCATGATGCCGGCGCTGTTTGTCATCCTGGTCTTACTGGTCGGGTATTCCATGCAAAACGGCGCCTTTGCCAAGGCGGTTGATTTTTTGTTTAAACCGGATTTTCATGCCCTGTTTTATCATCTGGATGGGCATGGCAAAGAATATTTTTCCTGGAATGGTGTGCTGATCGCCATGGGGCATGCCTTTTTCACTCTCAGTCTGGGAATGGGGGCGATCATGGTCTATGGCTCCTATCTTCCGAATGGCACATCGATCGCGCAAACCACGTTTGTGATTGCCCTGGCCGATACGGTGGTGGCGCTGCTGGCGGGGCTGGCGATATTTCCCATCGTGTTTGCCAATAATCTGGAGCCGGATTCGGGACCGGGTTTGATCTTTAATACCCTGCCATTTGCCTTTGGTCATATGGAGGGGGGCACATTATTTGGTGTGCTGTTCTTCATCCTGTTGACCTTTGCCGCCTGGACCTCGAGTATCTCACTGGTTGAACCTGCCGTGGCCTGGCTGGTTGAAAATATCGGCATCAGTCGTGTCAGGGCTGCGGTGATCACGGGCCTGGGGTGTTGGGCCGCTGGTCTGGTCACGATATTTTCCTTTAATGTCTGGTCTGATATCAAACCCCTGTCCGGTATCAAGATCTTCAAGGATAAGACAATCTTTGATTTGCTGGATTATTTGACGGCCAATATTATGTTACCGTTAGGTGGCTTGTTGATCGCGATCTTTGCCGTGTGGATCATGAGCCGCGAGGCGAGCATGGAAGAGCTGGATATGGGTAACCGGTTTGGTTACAAGCTGTGGCGCTTTCTGGTGCGATACATTACACCTGTTGCCGTGATGATCGTGTTTTTGAATGTGCTTGGAATAATCTCTTTAAAGTAGTTGCAGATTTGGCTGTTATCAATAAAAGTGCGCTGGTGCCCTATACCCCAAAGCAGATGTTTGTGCTGGTGGATGATGTTGAGGCCTATGCGGAATTTCTGCCCTGGTGCAGTAATAGTACAGTGCTGATCCGCACCGACTCAGAGGTAACCGCCAGCCTGGAGATCTCCCACAGTGGTTTTCAAAAGGCCTTTACCACCCGTAATGTCTATCAGGCGGATAGCCGCATTAATATGTATCTGGTCGAAGGACCATTCAAAAAGCTTGAAGGGGTGTGGCAATTTCAGGCCCTCGGCGATCAGGGTTGCAAGATCATGCTGGATCTGGAATTTGAGTTTTCCAACCGTTTACTGGGCATGACTTTTGGGCCGTTGTTTGGCCAGATTGCCGGGAGTCTGGTCGATGCCTTTACCCAGCGCGCCAACACCATTTATGGCTGAGGAACACACCATGAAAATCGAAGTCGCCTATGCCTTGCCTGATGAACAGATGATCATCCCCTTACAGGTTGAGCCGGGGGTCACCGTTGAACAGGCGATCCGTCTGTCGGGAATAATGGAAAAACACCCGGAGATCGATTTGACGGAGAACAAGGTCGGCGTGTTTGGCAAGATCTGCAAACCCGACACGGAGTTGCGGGAACAGGATCGGGTCGAGATCTATCGCAAGCTGATCGCCGATCCCAAGGAATCGCGGCGCAAGCGCGCCGATAAGAAAGAGGCGACTAAGGGCTAGTCGACGCCGGTTTCTTTGGGTTGGGATAACCCCGATTATCGATCTGCCTGAGGACGTCGGCCTTGAAGAACAGGGTCAGGCGCCGCTTCTCGATGACTGAATTGTCCCCTTCTCGCAGGGTATACACATAATCCCAGCGGTCCTGATGAAACGGATCCTGAATGATCGGCGTACCCAGCAGGAATTTAACCTGCTTTTTGGTCATACCCGTCTTGAGCTGGTCCAGCTCTTTTTTATCGATGACGTTTCCCTGTTGGACATCTGCCACGTAGACACAAGCGGTCAGCGTCAGGGCCGCAAAAATCAGGCTAGAAATGAGAATCTTTCGCATTTGGTAACACATTCAGACTATAATTATCAGAATGCGAATCATAACCGATAAGCGACTCTGCTCCCAAGGACAATGATGGAAAGTAAAGATTTAAAACAGGCCGGCCTGAAGGCCACCATTCCCCGTCTGAAGATCCTCAAGTTTCTGGAAGA
>JAHEDB010000169.1 GCA_024641465.1 Chromatiales bacterium
GGACAAGGCAGAAGTCGAGGCCCGCAAGGCTTAAAGACTTAGTGTGCGAGCGCCTTGATTAACCCCGCCGCATCGTGGCGGGGATTATTCACCTCGGTCCCGACCGGGTACATTTGCAGCCTGCCCAGTTCATGCGGGATCAACAGACTATTTAGTTGATCCGTGTCTCGATTGGCCGGGTCGAGCCAGGCAGAAAAATTCGCCGGCTCGATGATCACCGGCATGCGTTCATGAATACCCGCGATCAGTTTGTTTGCCACCGTGGTGATAATGGTAAACGAATGGATGGTCTGCTCCCCCTCCCAATACTCCCACAGCCCGGCGAAGGCAAACAGGCCGTGGTCCTGCATACCGATATAGTAGGGTTGCTTGCCCTGCGCAGTGGCGTGCCACTCATAAAACCCATTGGTTGGGATCAGGCAGCGGCGTTGCTGATAGGCCAGCCGAAAGGCCGGCTTCTCCGCCAGGGTCTCGGCCTTGGCATTGATCATCTTGTACTTCGATGTTGTCGTCTTCGCCCAATGCGGGATCAACCCCCAACGCATCAGCGAACAGGCCCGTCCATCAGCCGGCATTTGCCAGACTACCGGGACATCGCTGCCGGGTGGAATATTCCAGGAGGGTTGAAAGGCAGGGGCAGGGTGATCCAGCTCGAAGTAGAACTCGATGAGTTCGGGGTTGGTATCGAGTATGAAGCGGCCGCACATTTGTTTAGGGTACCTCTAAAAATTCACTAAAGCTGCGCTGGTTGCGTTGAAAAGCAACTCAAATTGCTTATTTACTACACGTAAACCCCTCTCGCCCGTACTGCCGAACCTCTTTGGGCTTCATTCAGTATTACTTCGCTATTGCTTTAAAGGTAAAGGGCACCTCTAAAAATCCACTGAAGCAGCGCTGGCTGCGTTGAAAACAAGCTCAAAATGCTCATTTACTACATGTAAACTGCGCTTTTCCGCTTATTTTCGCCTTGCCATCATCTGCTCAATTGAATTTTTAGAGGTACCCTAAACACCAGATTCAGAAGGTTGCCGCGCTACCACTCGCAGTGGCAAAAACCCAACCCTATTCCTGCACTGGTCTCTGCACTACCTTAGCCTTTTTCTGAAACTTCTTCCATTTCTGGATGCCTGAAATAACAATTGTCGTCTCCGGTTTGACCTGACCGATGATGTTTAACAACTCATAGGTGTTGTTGACCGGCCTCGGCCTGCTAGACATGCAGACCACGCTACAGGAAAACAAACAACTCACCCGCGTCAGCGGCAAGCTGGCACTGGATAGTGAATCACTACGTGATGCTGTGATGTTAAGTCCGTTCTCGGACGGACAGCCGAGTTACTTTCTCTTGGACGGGAGACTGTGTGAAAACTAAATTACAATTTTCCAAGTGGGAAATTAAAAATGAGATTACATCGAAATAAATATCGTTGTGTTTTTGTTGTCTCATTTTCTGACGAAATAATGTGTCATGTGGGAAAAATATTTTTCAAACATAATAAATTTTGAGTTTACACACAGTCTCACGGCCAAGAGAAAGTAACCAAAGAGAAGCCGCCCCCACGATGGCGCAACCGTGTGTTTGATGTTTGGTTTTTTGTTGAGCATTGTCAGAAGGGGCATCCCAGCCCCTCTGCCAATGCGGCGGCATCCCTGCCGCCCCTTATTATATTTTTTATAAAAAACCAAACCCCAAACACGCGCCATCGAAGGGGGGTGTTCGAGCGAACAGCAATCTTGGTTAAACAAATGTGGAGGCGTTTCCTGTAAACGGCTACGACCCCTTATCTATCTATTATCTCCATGCTTTTTGTACTTTATGATTTAATAATGTGGCACCATGAATGATGCTCGTAGGGCGGATTAGCGAAGCGCAATCCGCCGCATGTTGTATGTTAATACTCGTGTTGATCAGCCTACTCTGGCGGTGATTGAGGATCAATCCCCTTCGATGGCGTGTTGTGATGGCTGGCTTTCAGGGTTTGAAATAAATTCAGGGGCCGCAGGGATAGGGATGCGGCCAGTTCGCAATCAGGCCATGGAAGGTCTGTTTGCGGACTTCATTCCGAAAACCAGGCATTACAACAAGGTTACGCCATCGTTGGGGCGGTTTTCTTTTGGTTCTGTTTTCTTTGTCCGCACAAAGAAAATGAACTCGGCTGTCCGTCCGAGAACGGACTTAACATCCAGCATCGCGGTAGCGATTCAATATCAAAAGTAAATGTCAGGTTCAGGCGATTGCCGCGCTACCGCTCGCAACGACAAACCCCTAAACACCAACCCTATTCCTGCACTGGCCTCTGCACCACCTTGGCCTTTTTATCAAACTTCTTCCCTTTCCTGATACCTGAAATAACAATCGTCGTCTCCGGTTTGATCTGGCCGATGGTGTTCAACAACTCATAGGTGTTGTTGACCGGTTTTTCGTCGATGTGGGTGATGACGTCACCGCGGTCGAGGCCGGCGAGGTCGGCGGGGCCTTTGACGATGAGGTTGGTAACGATGACGCCGTTGGGGGAATCGAGTTTGAAGGACTCGGCGAGTTGTGGGCTGATGTCCTGGATGGCGATGCCGAGCCAGCCGCGTTGTACCTTGCCGTGCTGGATGATCTGGGTCAGCACATCCCTGGCGAGGCTGACGGGGATGGCGAAGCCGATGCCTTGCGAGCCGCCGCTCTTGGAATAGATGGCGGTGTTGATGCCGATGAGTTCGCCATAGGCATTGATCAACGCGCCGCCGGAGTTGCCGGGGTTGATGGCGGCGTCGGTCTGGATGTAGTTTTCGTAGGTGCTGATGCCGAGCATGCTGCGGTGGGTGGCGCTGACGATGCCGGAGGTGACGGCCTGGCCGACACCGAAGGGGTTGCCGATGGCGAGCACCACATCACCGACGCGCAGCTTTTCCGAGTTGCCCATGGTGATCACCGGTGGGTTGTCGATACCGATGCGCAGGATGGCGAGATCGGTATCCGGATCGGTGCCGACCAGTTTGGCCTGGGTGGTGCGGCCATCGGGCAGGGCGACCTGGATTTCATCTGCGTCCTTGATGACATGGTTATTGGTCAGGACATAACCCTGCGGGCTGACGATGACACCGGAGCCGAGGCTGGTTTCGAGGCGTTCCTTGGGCACACCGAAGCGATCACCAAAGAAGTGTTTAAATACCGGGTCATCCATCAGCGGGTGGGCGCGTTCCACGACGCGGGTGAGGGTGAAGATATTGACCACCGCCGGTTGGGCGGTGGCAACGGCATCGGCGTAGGAATTCGCCTGCTGGCGTGTTGCTGGGCGACTGCTTTCGTTGGCTTGCTTGAACTCGACGACTTGCGGCCGATCATTGAGCAGGCTGGGAAAGAAATACAGGATGATAAAGGCCGCCGCCAGACCGAGGGTGGCAAACTGGAATACAAAGTTGAGTGTCTTATTAATACGCATGGCGTTGAATTTTCGTTACACTGAGATGGATAAGATTGCGTAAAAGGATACCAGAACAAATGGTTCAAATGGCTGATTTGACACAATACATCGCTGATTTATTGGCCGTGGATCGTTTCAAGGATTATGCCCCTAATGGCTTGCAGGTTGAAGGGCGCAAGGAGATCCAGTGCATTGTCTGTGGTGTCACCGCCTGCCGCGATTTGATAGACGCCGCGATTGAGGCTGGGGCCGATGCCATTTTGGTGCATCACGGTTATTTCTGGAAAGGTGAAGACCCCTGTCTGGTGGGGATGAAGGCGGAGCGTATTCGTCGCCTGCTACGGGCCGATATCAATCTGCTGGCCTATCACCTGCCCCTCGATGCCCATGGCGAGCTGGGGAATAACGTGCAACTGGCCAGGCGTTTGGGTTTGATCGTAGAGGGGCGTTTTGTCGGTGACGCAGAGACCGGTATCGGCATGTATGGCTCTTTGCCAGTGGCAATGGGCGGCGATGAGTTTTCAGCCCATATAAATAGTGTCCTGGCCCGGCCGCCCCTGCACATCAAGGGCAGTGACCGGCCGATCAAACGTGTCGCCTGGTGCAGTGGTGGGGCGCAGGGCTATATCGAACAGGCCGTGATGCTGGGGGTCGATGCCTATCTGACCGGCGAGGTATCGGAACATACGGTGCATACCGCCCGGGAATACGGTATTCACTTTTTTGCCGCGGGTCATCACGCCACTGAGCGTTATGGCGTACAGGCGCTGGCCTCACACCTGGCGGATAATTTTGGTCTTGAGCAGACCTATATTGAAATTGACAATCCGGTATAACTTATTGAATACAATGCTATAATCCATATTACCCTTGACCGGGCGGGCGGCTTGGTCCACACTATGCCGCCATTTGAAGGCATGGTTAATTTAAATTTTAGGTTCCTGCATATTCAGTGATAAATAAGATTAACAAGTTAGCAAAGTCACTGCCTATCCGGTTTTATCAGTATCAGGAGATTTTTGAATGAGTAATGATGGCGTTGATAATAGCCGACGCCGCTTTCTGACTGCGGCCACCAGTGTGGTGGGAGCGGTTGGAACGGTCGGCCTCGCAATTCCTTTTGTCTCATCCATGAACCCCAGTGCTCGCGCCAAGGCGGCGGGTGCTCCGGTGGAAGTGGATATCAGTAAGCTGGAAGCAGGCGGTCTGGTAACCGTCGAATGGCGCGGCAAGCCTGTATGGGTGATACGCCGTACCGAGGAAAACATGAAGGACCTGCAAGGCCTGGCCGACAGACTGGTCGATCCCAAATCTGAGGCCACGCAACAACCGACTTATGCCTCAAACCTGTATCGCGCACGTACCGATACCAAGGATGTGGTCGTGCTGGTTGGTATCTGTACTCATCTGGGTTGCTCTCCCAAATATCGTCCCGAGCTGGCCCCGGCCGATCTGGGCGCCGAGTGGAAGGGCGGTTTCTTCTGCCCTTGCCATGGCTCCAAGTTTGACCTGGCCGGCCGTGTCTTTAAGGGTGTTCCTGCACCGACCAATCTGGTCGTCCCGCCACACATGTACCTGAGTAAGTCAGTTATTTTGATTGGTGAAGATGGAGGGAAAGCCTGATGAACAAATTAATCGCTTTATTGGGCTGGGTCGATGATCGCTTCCCGCTCACCAAGATGTGGAAAGAACATCTTGCTGAATATTACGCGCCCAAGAATTTTAACTTCTGGTATTTCTTCGGCTCCCTGGCCCTGCTGGTTCTGGTATTACAGATCGTCACCGGTATCGTGCTGACCATGTATTACAAACCCGATGCCGAGCTGGCATTTTTCTCGGTCGAGTACATCATGCGCGACGTGAACTGGGGCTGGTTTATCCGCTATATGCATTCTACCGGTGCCTCGGCCTTTTTCCTGGTCGTGTATCTGCACATGTTCCGTGGTCTGATGTACGGTTCGTACAAGAAGCCCCGTGAACTGATCTGGATCATCGGCGTGTTGATCTATCTGGCGCTGATGGCAGAGGCCTTCTTCGGTTATCTGCTGCCCTGGGGTCAGATGTCCTTCTGGGGTGCACAGGTGATTGTGAACCTGTTTGCCGCCGTACCCTTTGGTATCGGCGAACCGCTGTCACAGTGGATCCGGGGTGACTTTGTGATCTCTGACGCCACCCTCAACCGCTTCTTTGCCTTCCATGTGATTGCAATCCCATTTGTATTGGCGGCCCTGGTAGTGGTGCATGTGATTGCCCTGCACGAAACCGGTTCCAACAACCCCGATGGTATCGAAATCAAGAAGTACAAGGGTCCGAATGGTCTGCCGCTGGACGGCATCCCCTTCCACCCGTATTAC
>JAHEDB010000170.1 GCA_024641465.1 Chromatiales bacterium
CCATAGCCCATGCACTTTCCCGTCGACGAACTCCTGCCGCAACTGACCGCCACCCTGGCGCAGGCCCCCAATGCGGTGTTGCAGGCGCCGCCCGGCGCGGGCAAGACCACGCGTGTGCCCCTCGCCCTGCTCAAGGCCGAGTGGCTGGGCACGAAGAAGATCATCATGCTCGAGCCGCGCCGCATCGCGGCGCGTGCCGCGGCCCGTTTTATGGCGGGCAGTCTGGGCGAAGCGGTGGGTGAAACCATCGGTTATCGGGTACGCCTCGACAGCAAGGTTGGCCCCCGCACCCGTGTCGAAGTCGTCACCGAGGGCATCCTCACCCGTATGCTGCAACACGATCCGGCGTTGGAAGATTACGCTGTGGTGATCTTCGATGAATTCCATGAGCGCAATCTCAATTCCGATCTCGGCCTGGCCCTCTGCCTCGATGCCCAGCAAGGCCTGCGCGACGACCTGCGGCTGCTGGTGATGTCGGCGACCCTCGATGGCGCCGCCGTGGCGGGTCTATTAAATGATGCGCCGCTGCTGACCAGCGAGGGTCGCAGTTATCCGGTGGAGGTGCGACATCTGCCCGCGCAGGCCAACTTCAGTCGTGACCGGCGCGGTTTTTTGCAGGAGGTCACGCGCCATATCCTTACCGCTCTCAAACAGGAGTCGGGCAGCGCGCTGGTGTTTCTGCCCGGGGTCGGTGAGATCCGCCAGGTCCACAGCGCCTTGCAGGAGTCACTCAAGGGGGATGACATCATTCTCGCGCCACTGTTCGGGCAATTGACCGCGGCCGAACAGGACGCCGCGATCCAGCCTGCCCCTGCCGGTAAGCGCAAGCTGGTGCTCGCCACCTCGATTGCCGAGACCAGCCTGACCATCGACGGTATTCGCATCGTGATCGACAGCGGCCTGATGCGCACCCCGCGCTTTGACCCCAACACCGGCCTGACGCAACTGATGACCCTGGCGGTGTCGCAGGCCAGTGCCGAGCAACGCGCTGGCCGTGCCGGACGGACCCAGGCCGGGGTGTGTTATCGCCTCTGGTCGCCATCGACGCATCTCCTGCCCTATACCAATGCCGAGATCATCGATGCCGACCTTGCGCCATTGTTACTCGAGCTGGCGCAGTGGGGTGTTACCGATGTGAACACCTTGCGCTGGCTTGACGCACCACCTGCGCCACACGTCGCGCAGGCGCGGGACCTGTTACATCAACTCGGTGCACTGCATGGCGATGGTCGCATCACCCTGCACGGTCAGGCGATGGCGCAGTGGGGCGCCCACCCACGTCTGGCGCACATGCTGTTGCGTGGTCAGGCGATCGGCGCCGGGGCCCTGGCGTGTGAGATCGCCGCGCTATTGAGTGAACGGGATGTGCTGCGCGGTCCTGCCGCACGCGAGAGTGACCTGCGCCTGCGCATCGAGGCCCTGCGCGATCGACCGCGTAGCGGCGAGATCGATCAAGGCGCGCTGCGCCAGGTGCGTGAAACCGCCGGGCAATGGCAACGACAACTCAAGGCTCAGGCCGATACCACGCAGGCCGACCTGGCCTTGACCGGTGTGTTGCTGGCCTATGCCTATCCGGATCGCATCGGTCGGCGACGCGATACCAGCGGTATGCGCTACCTGCTCAGCAACGGTCGCGGTGCCCTGCTCGGTGAAGGGGACCTGCTCAGCAGCAGTGAATTCATCGTCGCCGCCCATCTCGACGGCACGCGCGAGGCGCGCATCTATCTTGCGGCATCTGTTTATCTTGAACAGTTATTGCTCCACCACGCGGATCTCATGCAAGAGCAAACCTTTGTCAGTTGGGATGAACGTAACAGCTGTGTGCAGGCCAGACGACAACAGCGCATCGGCGAGGTTGTGATCGGAGATGTACCATGGCAGGATGCCGACCCAGAGGCGATCCAGCAGGCCCTGCTCACGGGTATTCGACAACAGGGCCTGGCCTGCCTGCCATGGTCGGATGGCGCGAGGGAGTTACAGACACGAGTGGTATTTCTGCATACCCAGCTCGATAACACCTGGCCTGATCTGAGTGATGCGACCTTGTTGCCAACCATCGATACGTGGTTAACACCTTATCTATCCGGCATGTCACGCCTGTCCCATCTGCAACGCCTCGACCTGCACGCCATCCTGCTGGCCAGCCTGAGCTGGGAACAACAACGCCAGCTCGATGAACTGGCGCCCACCCACCTCACCGTCCCCAGCGGTTCACGCATCCGCCTCGATTACAGCAACACCCCGCCGATCCTCGCCGTGCGTTTACAGGAGATGTTCGGTCTCACCGATACACCACGCATCGCCAAAGGCAAGGTTGCAGTGTTATTGCACCTGCTATCACCGGCGCGCCGCCCCGTGCAGATCACCCAGGACCTCGCCGGTTTCTGGCAGGGCTCCTATCACGCCGTCAAGAAAGACCTCAAGGGGCGTTACCCCAAACACCACTGGCCGGATGATCCACTGGCGGCGCAGGCCACGGCGCGGGCGAAGCGGAAGGGGGAGTGATTATCCAGGCTACTAATTATGCTTTAGCATTAGCTTTTAAATATTTTTTTAAAAAACCAAAACACGCGCCCTCAAAGGGGGCGACCCGAGCGAACTAGCTGTCATGTTTAATAGAAATACATCAGGTTGTAGCCCGTATGGAGCGATAGCGTAATACGGGGGAATAAATCCCCGTATTCCATTTCATTCCATACAGGCTACTTGCATTACCACGTAAATAACATTCCATTGGGTATGACGGCACCGACATTCTTATTTGCTGTAGCGCGGCAGGCTGAACCAGAAGGTAGAACCCTTGTCCGGGTTGCTGCGGACTCCGATGTCTCCGCCGTGCCGGCGGATAAACTCATGACACAGGATCAGGCCAAGGCCGGTGCCGCGCTCCTGGTGGGTGCCCGGTTGGCTATGGTGCTTGATATCGAGTCTGAACAGGGTTTCCTGTTGCTCCGCTGACATGCCAACCCCGCTATCGATAATCTCGAATATAACTTGATCATCCTGCACGATGGCGTTGGCGCGTATGTTACCACCGCTTGCGGTATATTTAAGGGCATTATTAATCAGGTTGCGAGTCACGGTGTGAATCATGGCGACATCGGCATACACCGGCGGCGTGGGCTCGATGGCAAGGCTGAGGGAAATGGATTTGGCCATGGCCTGCGTGGTGAACAGCTGCCCAGTCTCCAAGAGCAGGCTCGGCATGTCAACGGCCTGCGGCGCATAGGGGATCACACCTTTTTGGCTGCGCGCCCAGGTTAATAGCTGTTCGAGCAACTGGCTGATGGTTTGCGTTGAGTTGCGCGCCGCCTGTAAGGTTGAATCGGTAAACTCTTGCGGGCCTGTGATGACTTGATTGAAGAGCGTCGCCAGGCCACTGATAGGGCCACGCAGGTCGTGGGCGATGATGGAGAAAAATTTGTCCTTGGTGGTATTGGCTTCACGTAATTCCCGGGTGCGCGCGGCGACGGTTTCTTCAAGATTACTGGCGTGTTGTAGTGTGGTTTGTAAAAACTCGGTGCGTAAATTCTCGGTTTCCATCCTTGCCAGCCTTAGTCGATCCGCCAATGCCAGTGACAGGAGGATGGCATCGATCAGCATGCCGATGTCTACCGCGTGGTAGGCAAGGTAGGAATAGGGCGTCAGGCCGCTGACGGTCGTGGCGGATATGGTGGAGCCGGTAAAACCTGAGACGGTGGCGATAAGAAAATAACGCGCCGCGTGGTTGCCGGCCCTTAATGCGAGTACGCCAAGCACGACGGCAAACGGCGCATAAACCATTATCCACAAGATGGCGGTAATGACATGCCCTCGATAGCCGCCAAACAGCGCGGTGAGGATAAATGAAATGAATATTGCGATACCGAGGCCGCGGGCCAGGCGAAAGACGGCCGGCTGGCGGGATTTTAATTGCAAAAAATGACTGGCAAATAGCAGGCCCGCCATACTAAACAGGTAAATAAATACCGAATGCGCCCAGTTGCCCCAGTGCGGGGAATCGGGCCACAGCAATGGATATAGGTGCCCGTTATAGGTGGCATGCATGGCCAGAAAGGCAAACAGGTAGCTGATATAACTTGCATAGAGCTGTTCACGCGTGGACAGGTATAAGAAAAGGTTATAGAGCAACATGGCGGCGATGGCGCCGTAGAGCACGCCCGTGAAAAGGGTTTCGTGATTATCTTCAGCATAGAAGGCCGCCTTGTCCATGAGGCGCATTTCGACCAGATAGGGATCGACGGTATGGGTGCGGACCAGCAGGCTTGTCTTACCCGGCGGAATAATCAGTTCGGTATTGATATTCCTGTGCGGCAGGCTGCGGTGGCTGAAGGGTAGTTCATCGCCACCGCGATAACTTTGATGGATACCATGCTCATCAAGCAGGGTTACATCCAGCCTGTCCAGCCAGGTGGGCTGAAAAACCAGCAGTCGTTTGAGCGGCTCTGTAGCGGGATTATAGAGTTGCACGATAAACCAGTAGGTCACATTGCTAAATCCAAAGCTGGCCATGCGTTGCTTGATGTTGAACCCATCTGTCCTGGCCGCCAGTCTGACATTGGGCACAAGGCCAGGGTCGGTGTCAGGAATAATGCTTGCGTAGGGCACGAGGTGGGAGACGGGTGGGCTGACATCGAGCGGTTTCGTTGTCGGCTTTATTTCGGTGGCCTGGAGGGGGGTAAGCCATAGAGCAAAAAGGGCGGACAGCATCAACAGCCCGCTTGCAAAGACAGATTGTTTACGTAGACGATGTGACAGCACAAGCAAAATCATGGGTCTATTTAACACCAGGGTCGAAGAATAGCCGGCGCTGGTCGAATCGGCCAACACTGCTTGCATCAAAGAAAGTCAATTGTGCCGCCATCATCTTTCTTTTTGACGGGCGAGTTACCGGCCAGTTTGTCTTTTTTTCTATCGTCGAGCAATTGATCGACTCGCAACACGACATTCTGAAATAAAACCTGCTGGTCGTATGAATTCAGCAAACTCTCACTGACGCCATCCACGCAGCGGTTTAACCATTGCATACGATTTTCAATGTGGGTTGAGACCTGATTGGCGATGTCCTCAAATTGAAGCGCTATCACGGCCTTATTCATGGTCTGCGAGAGGTTGTTCTCCATGCCGGCCAGGGAACCAATGTTGGCATCAAAGCGTTTATCCAGTTCGATGATTTGCTGAATCAGCTTACCTATCTTATCCTTCGCCAACAGGCTGGATTTCATGTCGCGAGCGGCAATCTCCTGCATGATGTCGCGCGCCCTGAAAATCTTTTGGCTGGCGTCGAGGATCTCATCGCGTGCCGATTGGCTGAGATGAGCGGTATCGTGTGCGAGCTGGCGAACCTCTTCCGCCATGCGCGCAAACAACTTGCCGTGTTCACCGCCGGAACGGGCGGCTTCGATGGCGGCATTGAAGGCCAGCAGGTTGGTTCTGTCAGATACCTTTTGAACATGTTCGAGAGTCGTAGACGCAGCCTGTATCTGGGCGGTGATGTCTTCAAATTGATAAACAATATCCATGTTCTGCTGACTGGTTTGTATGACCAGGCTGACGAGTTCCCCCAGGATGTCTTCGGTTGCATAGGTAAACTTTTGCAGACCGCGAATTTGTTCATTGCAGTCACCATAGGACAGGTTCATGTCCTGGATGATTTTTTTAACAAAATTCTGCTGCCCCTGTAAATGTGAGCTCATTGTTTTAAAGACAGAAAACAGGTCCTTTACCGATTGGTTCACAA
>JAHEDB010000171.1 GCA_024641465.1 Chromatiales bacterium
GCGGTTAGCTGTGCCACCACATGGCCGATATCACCGGTCTCACCCGAGTGATAGGCGCGTGGCAAGCGATTGACCTCACCGGTACAACCACGAAAGTACATAATGACGGCCTGCATACCCAGCTGGCTAAGGTGTCGCAAAAGGCTTTTTGCGTAATGGGATTTATCATTCCCTTCCAGGCCGTGCAGGAGCAGCACGATCGGACCGGGTTGATCTCCCGTCCAGTCGAGGTCGAGAAAATCCCCGTCAGGTAATTCAAGCCGTTCACGCCTGAGTGCGATGTTAGGTCGGCGACGAAACAGACTGGGCCAGATGGTCTGTGCATGGCGATTGCGCAGCCACCAGGCGGGTTTGAAGGTGCTTTGTATGATCAAGTGTAATCTCAAAATTTTAAATATTGAACCGCCAAGACGCCAAGTACACCAAGAAAAATCGGTTGAGTTATTTTTTGAGCTCAGGAATTTATTGTTTAAATGCATCCATTCTTGAAGTCGGTTTATCCTAACATGGATGAAATGTCGGATGAGAAAATAAGCTATTAACCCAAATTTAATAACTTGGCGTTCTTGGCGTCTTGGCGGTTAAAGTCTTTATTATATGAAAAGGGCTACCCAAGGCGGGTAGCCCTTGTAGCTTACTGGTTGGCGCGGTTTTTGACGAGGTCTTCCACCACCGCCGGGTCGGCGAGGGTTGAGGTGTCGCCCAGGTTGCCCAGGTCGTTTTCGGCGATCTTGCGCAGGATGCGGCGCATGATCTTGCCGGAGCGGGTCTTCGGCAGGCCGGGGGCCCACTGGATGACATCGGGTTTGGCGATGGGGCCGATCTCCTTACGGCACAGGTCGATCAGTTCCTTCTTCAGGGCATCATCCGGTGTAACACCGAGTATCGGGGTGACATAGGCATAGATACCCTGTCCCTTGATGTCATGTGGATAGCCCACCACCGCCGCCTCGGCGACCTTTTCATGCAGGACCAGGGCGGATTCGACCTCGGCCGTGCCCATGCGATGGCCGGAGACGTTGAGCACGTCATCCATACGACCGGTGATCCAGTAATAACCATCGGCATCGCGTCTTGCGCCATCGCCGGTGAAGTAATAGCCGGGATAGGTCTTGAAGTAAGTGTCGACGAAACGCTGATGATCGCCATAGATACTGCGCATCTGGCTTGGCCAGGAACAGAGCATCACCAGGGCGCCGGAGGCATCGCCGTTGCCTTCGATCAGTTTGTTGGTCGTGGTATCGACGATACCGGGCTTGATGCCGAAGAAGGGCAGGGTGGCCGAACCGGGCTTGAGTCTGGTGGCGCCGGGCAGGGGTGTCAGCAGGTGACCACCGGTCTCGGTCTGCCACCAGGTATCGACGATGGGGCAACGCTCATCACCGATCACCTTGTGGTACCACTCCCATGCCTCGGGGTTGATGGGTTCACCGACCGTGCCGAGGATGCGCAGGGATTTACGTGAGGTCTTTTTCACCGGGCCGTCGCCTTCACGCATCAGGGCGCGGATCGCGGTAGGCGCGGTGTAGAACACGCTGATCTTGTGTTTATCGACCACCTGCCAGAAGCGTGAGGCATCGGGATAGTTGGGAATGCCCTCGAAGAATACCGTGGTGAAGCCATTGGCTAAAGGGCCGTACAGCAGATAACTGTGGCCGGTGATCCAGCCCACGTCGGCGGTGCACCAGTAAATGTCCTTGTCGGTGAGGTCGAAAACGTACCTGGTGGTCATGGCGGTATAAAGTAAATAACCACCAGTGCTATGCAAAATCCCTTTTGGTTTACCCGTTGAACCGGAGGTATAAAGGATGAACATGGGGTCTTCGGCATCCATTTCTTCTGGTGGGCAATCGCCGGAGGCCTTGGCCATGAGCTCGTGATACCAGACATCGTGTTTGTCATTCCAGTTGATCTTACCGCCGGTGCGTTTCACGGTCAGTACGGTATGTACGTTGGGGCAGGAATTAATGGCCTCATCGGTATTGGCCTTGAGGGGGATGGGCTTGCCGCCGCGCACACCTTCGTCGGCGGTGATGACCACGCGGCAATCCGAGTCGAGGATGCGGTCCCTGAGGGAGTTCGGTGAGAAGCCGCCAAACACCACGGAATGCACCGCACCAATGCGGGCACAGGCCAGCATGGCATAGCCGGCCTCGGGGATCATTGGCATATAGATACAGACCCGATCACCCTTCTTAACGCCGCGTTGTTTCAGCACGTTGGCCAGTTTGCTGACCTGTTCGTGCAGTTCCTTATAGGTGATCTTCCTGTCTTCTTTGGGATTATCGCCTTCCCAGATAATGGCGACCTGATCAGCACGGGTCGCAAGGTGTCGATCGATACAGTTGTAGGCTACGTTGAGTTTGCCGCCTTCGAACCATTTGATGTAGAGATTGTTCTGGTCATAACTCCAGTCCATGACCTTGCGCCAGGGTTTGGACCAGCTGAGAAATTTTTCGGCCTGCTCGGCCCAGAAGCCCGCCGGATCATCGATGGACTGTTTGTACATCGCCTGATATTGCTGCGGGTTGATCTGGGTGGTCTTTTTTATATTGTCAGGGATGTCGTAAATTTTGTCTGACATGTGATTTGCCCCTTTTGCGTTGCTGTTGATTCGATGATTAAAAGTTTGTTTAGCGTGATATTAAAGCCTTGAGCGAATCTCGTACTGGGATTTCACCAGTCGGTTAACCGTATCCTGGGCCGAATCGAGCTGTGTCACCAGGTGCGCAAAGATCGCGGCGGTGGCCCTGGCATCGCCTTCGGCGCTGTGTCGATGGGTAATCTCGACCGCGCAATTTCGAGCCACTTCTTCCAGAGTATAATGCCCTATTTGGCCGCGATGCTCCAGATATAACAACATGGTATCGACCCAGGGGCTCTGTAACTGGGCATGGCAATATTGCTGTAATGCCTTGTTTATAAAACGAATATCAAAGCTGACATGGTGGCCAACCAGTACCGCATTGTCAATAAAATCGAGTACCTTGGGCATCGCCTCGCGCAGGTTCGGCGCGTTGGCCACATCCTTGTCCGTCAGGTGATGAAACACCGTGCTGGCGGCCGGGATGGGACGTTGCGGATTAATATAGGACTGAAAAACTCGTCCGGTGGCCTGTAGTCCCTGTAATTCAATCATGGCGATATCGATTATCTCATCACCACCATAGGCGTGCAGACCGGTAGTCTCGGTATCGATCACCACGAAACGGGTGGAAGCAATGGATTGTTGTCTGAGTTGTTGTGGATCGTGTTTGTGACAGGCACGAAACAGCTTGAGGGCATCGCCGTCGTGCGCCAGTTTCTTTTCGATACGCCGGCGTAAGAAAGCGAATTTATTGTGTAACTTGTTTAGCAATATGCTCATGTATCAGGAAGGAAAAGAAACAACCCCGCCGAAGCGGGGTTGTATTGCTTACTGCTGTTAATGCCCGGAAGCACCACCGGCACCGCGTGGGACACGAATGTCTTCCACCAGATGCTGGATGTGTTCCGGCGGTGGAGGCGTCACACGTGACACCACCATCGCGACGGCAAAGTTGAGCATGGCGCCCACCGCGCCGATGGATTCGGGCTGAATGCCCATCACCCAGTTGGCTGCGTTGTTGGGCAGGTTGTTGGTGCCGGGAATGAAGAACCACCCTTTGTATACAAAGATGTAAACCAGGGTGAAGATCAGACCGGACAACATCCCCGCCACGGCGGCTGTATTACCGATGCGCTTGTTGAAGATGCCCATCATCAAGGCCGGGAACAGCGACGAGGCCGCCAGTCCGAAGGCCAGCGCCACCACCTGCGCGGCAAAGCCCGGCGGGTTCATCCCGAAATACCCGGCTACCAGGATCGCGCCACCCATGGCGATACGTCCCGCCGCCAGCTCCTGTTTCTCGCTGATATCCGGGCGGAATACACCCTTCAGCAGGTCATGGGAGATGGACGATGAGATGGCCAGCAACAGGCCCGCCGCGGTAGACAGCGCCGCAGCAAGACCACCAGCCGCTACCAGGGCGATGACCCAGTTGGGTAGTTTGGCGATTTCCGGATTGGCCAGTACCATGATGTCACGGTCGACCTTGGCCATTTCGTTACCCTTCCAGCCATAACCCGTGGCCTTTTCGGCAAACGCCTTGTTTTTGTCGTTGTAGTACTGGATACGACCGTCACCATTCTTGTCTTCAAATTTGAGCAGACCGGTCTTTTCCCAGTTCTTGAACCAGGACGGGCGCTCATCGTACTTCAGGTTGGTGGTAGGCGTACCAAGCTGACCCGGTTGCACGGTCTTGATCAGGTTGTACATCGCCATCGCACCCACGGCAGGGGCAGTGGTATAGAGAATGGCGATAAACACCAGGGCCCAGCCGGCAGAGGCGCGCGCGTCTTTAACCTTGGGTACGGTAAAGAAACGCACGATGACGTGGGGCAGGCCCGCGGTACCGATCATCAGCGACAGGGTCAATAGAATCATATTGAGTGTTGTCCCCTTCATCGCCGTGTAATTGGCGAAGCCAATATCCACCAGCACCTGATCCAGCTTTTGCAGCATATGCAAACCGCTGCCGTCGTTGATCGTGCTACCCAGGCCCAGTTGCGGGATCGGGTTGCCGGTCAGCTGGAAGGAGATAAAGACTGCCGGTACCGTATAGGCGAAGATCAGCACCACATACTGCGCGATCTGCGTATAGGTAATACCCTTCATCCCGCCGAGTACGGCATAGATGAAAACGATACCCATACCGACCAGTACGCCCACCTCGAAATCAACTTCGAGGAAGCGGCCGAAGGCCACACCAACGCCCTTCATCTGCCCGATTACATAGGTGATGGAGGCGACGATGAGACAGATCACGGCCACGATACGTGCGGTCTGTGAGTAAAAACGCTCACCGATGAACTCAGGTACCGTAAATTTGCCGAACTTGCGCAGGTATGGTGCGAGTAATAACGCAAGTAATACATATCCACCCGTCCAGCCCATCAGGTACACCGAGGCATCATAACCATTGAAGGCAATCAGGCCCGCCATGGAGATGAAGGAGGCGGCGGACATCCAGTCGGCGGCGGTGGCCATGCCGTTGGCGACAGGGTGAATACCTTTGCCGGCGACATAGAACTCACCGGTGGTACTGGCCCTGGCCCAGACGGCGATCCCGATATAGAGCAGGAAGGTTGCGCCGACGACGAGCAGTGTTAAAGTTTGTAATTCCATGATCAGCCCCTTTAATCTTCGTGTACGTCGAATTTACGATCCAGTTTGTCCATGTTTTTGGCATAGACAAAGATCAGGATCACAAAGACATATATCGAGCCCTGTTGCGCGAACCAGAAACCCAGCGGATAACCGCCGAGATGGAACTTGTTCAGTACATCGACCAGCATGATGCCGAAGACATACGAAACCGCAAACCAGATGGCCAGACTTATTCCCAGAAGGCGCAGATTGGCCTTCCAGTACTCAGCTGCGGTACCTTTTGGTTGCATAGGTGAGACTCCTCTTGTTGTTGTGGTTAGACGTTAGCTTGCTAATCCCTATACTCGAGTAAATCCAGTTTGTTGCTATCTTCACCACATCGCCCGTTACAGGCGGTGTGCTTGAAGCCGGTTGGGCGAGCCTGACTATCTATAACTGATAATCCAGCTCAAGCCGAGTCTGTAACTTGCGCGCCTGGCGAAAGGCCTCTTTGAGGATTCGACGCTCAAGTTCATTCAATTC
>JAHEDB010000172.1 GCA_024641465.1 Chromatiales bacterium
ATCAATCTAAATTTGGCATTAATAATCATCGGCTTATGATCTACTACCAGCTAGTGCCTGGCAAAAACGCGGGTCTGACCTTGCTGATCAATACTCAGGACTGCATAGGGCTGTTTCTCACCGCCCTGCTCCATCCCCGGTGAGCCGACAGGCATGCCGGGCGCGGTCAAACCCCGGATATTTTTCGGGCGAGTCTTGAGCAGTTGCTTGATATCGTCCGCCGGGACATGGCCCTCAATGACATAGCCCTCAACGATTGCGGTATGGCAGGAAGCGGTCTGCGGGGTGATCCCAAACTCGATTTTTTTTGGCGCCACATTCGCCATATCAATGGCCTTCACCTTGAAACCATTCTCCTGCAGATGACCGATCCAGTTTTTGCAACAACCACAGGTCGGTGACTTATATACCGTAATTTCATTTTGGGCCGAAGCCGTCGCACAGGCCAGCAAAAACAGGCTCAATATCGTCAGTAGTTTGTTCATCATGTTTACTCCTTATCAATTAAATGATCAGTAAATCAACCAATAACAGTCCTCACTCCAGCCATACCCAGGCAAGGACCAAATGACCAGGCCGTTGCAAATAGGCAATATAAATAGCCAATCTCACATGACAAGCTACGCCGGGCAGGAAGATTTTCCAGCCCGGTGTTAGTATTATTGACTTCGCAGAATAACAAAAGCACAAGCATGACTTCATTTGCACGTAATGTCCCGATCCTGGCGCTGAGCCAGGCCCTGATGATGAGCGCCACCACCCTGACCGTCACCGTTTCGGTATTGGTTGGCCATGCCCTGGCCGCCGACAAGGCCTATGCCACCCTGCCCTTTACGGCACAGCTTATCGCCGGTACCCTCACTACCATTCCCGCTGCACTACTGATGGCGCGCATCGGACGCAAACCGGCGTTTATCCTGGCAACCTTTTTTGGCATCAGCGCCGGCGCGGTCTGTAGTTTCGCCATCATCCAGGGCAGTTTCTGGCTGTTCCTGGCGGGTTGCGTGTTGATCGGCGTATTTAACGGCTTTGGGTTTTATTATCGATTTGCCGCCGCTGATGCCGTCGACACGGAACACAAGAGCCGCGCCATCTCCCTGGTCCTCGCCGGTGGGGTCATCGCCGCCATCGTCGGGCCAAACCTCGCCGGTCTGACCCGTAATCTGATCGAGCATGCGATGTTTGCCGGCAGCTTCGCATCGATCATTATCATTTATGTATTGGCCTTTATCCTGCTGAATTTTTTAAAGCTGCCCGAATTCGCCAACAGGCAGTCAGGCATAGAGGTCTCGGGCCGACCCTTAGCCGTCATCATGCGCCAGCCGTGTTTTATCATCGCCGTCATCTGCGGCATGCTGGGTTACGGCGTCATGTCACTGGTGATGACCGCCACACCCCTGGCCATGCAACACAACCACCACCATTTTTCCGATACCTCATTCGTGATTCAATGGCATGTACTCGGCATGTTTGCACCATCATTTTTTACCGGCCACCTGATCAATCGTATCGGTTTATTAAAGATCATGTTTATTGGTGGGCTGGCGGGGCTGGCCTGCGTGGTTATCAATCTGATGGGCACCAGCGTAAATCATTTCTGGCTGGCGTTATTCCTGCTCGGCATCAGCTGGAACTTCCTGTTTATCGGCGCCACCACCATGCTCACCGAAACCTACCAACCGGAAGAGCGCTTCAAGACCCAGGCGGTGAATGACTTCATCGTCTTTTCCACTGTCGCGGCGGCATCCCTTTCGGCCGGGGCTTTACAGCATCACTTTGGCTGGCAGGCGGTGAATTATGGGGCCATTCCGGCGCTGCTCATCATTCTACTCAGTCTGCTCTGGTTGCGTTATAGTCACAAACCAGTGAACAAGTATCCCGCCGAGGATCAAATCGACATGGCTTCCAGCCAGACCGAATACTAAACTGGATTAATAATTATAATGCTGGTATTTTGGCCGTGATAAAAATCGAGGAATGACAGATGAGTAATCCGGCAGACTATTATTTTGGCATCCGACCAGAGTTAAGGCCCTTTCTGCCACAGCAATATAATAAGGTTCTTGAAATTGGCTGTGGCGAAGGTAATTTTATTAGTAACCTGACGCATAAATGCGAGTACTGGGGTATAGAACCAACTCACAATGCCGCTGAATCTGCCAAGCGAAAATTATTCAAGGTGTTGCAGGGTACATATGATGATGTAAAAGCGGTTCTGCCTGAACAATACTTCGATCTTATAATCTGCAATGATGTTATCGAGCATATGGTAGATCATGATCAATTCCTCGAAGATATAAAACAAAAACTTTCTCCCACTGGATGTCTGGTCGGTTCGATCCCTAATGTCAGATTTATTGGCAACCTTATTGAGATATTGATTAAAAGAGACTGGCGATACCGTGACGATGGAATCCTCGATCGAACCCATTTAAGATTCTTCACCGGAAAAAGCTTAAAGCGAACATTTGAGCAACATAGCTATAAGGTAGAAAAACTACAGGGGATCAATTCCGCATTACCTAAATTTCGCTCATTAAAAAAAATCGTCAAGCATATCCTTTACAGGCTGACAGAACTAATAACCCTGGGCAATACTCGCGATATAAAATATCTGCAATTTGCCTTTCGTGTCAAAAAATAAGAAATCTTATCGCGAACAACCAACATATTGCATGGGCCCGTATATACCGGCCCATACAATCCTGCTAAATATTATTACGAAGCCTTTAGCCCTTCACCGAGCCACTCTTGCGGCAAGAAGGCCGCATCCAGCGGCAGACTTGCCATGTGACCGACATAGTTCGTCAGCGTCATCAGGGCCACCAGCGTCACCACCTCCAGCACGTGACAGGGCTCATAACCCGCGTCCGTAAATGCCTTGACGTCATTGGCAGGGACCCAACCCTTGTTATGGATCAGCTTCAGGGTAAAGGCGTGCAGGGCCTCCAGTTTGCTATCCGACAGAGATTCACCGGCGCGGATCTGCGCCAGTATCGCGTCAGGCATGTCGGCCATTTTCGCCAGAGTCGATTGTGCGGGTACACAGTAGGTGCAGTTATTTTCGGTACTCGCGGTGATGGTAACCACCCGACGTTCCAGTGCTGACAAACTGCCTTGTTCAATGGCCTGATTGACCGCCGTGACCGATGCCAGGGTCGCGGGTGACTCAGCCAATACGCCGATTATATTCGGAATAAAGCCGACGTGTTGCTCAAAGCCCTCCAGATAGGCAACAGATGCGGATGGTGCGGTTTCCTTGGTATGTATTGTAAAGCTCATGCTTGTTCTCCTTTTTCACAGGTTTAAAATCTAATATGGACCGAACGGTCCATTTTAGGACAAAAAAATATCAGTCGAGGGAGCGTAAAATTTCTTTAACAATGTTGTGTAATACCGCCTGGCTCGCCCCTGCCTTGACCATGCCATTCAGGCCGGCCATGCTGCTCATCAGGAAATGCGCCAGACTTTTAGCATCCCTGGTCGGTGCGATATCACCTTGCTGTTGCGCCAATTCAATTGCCTGGTGAAACATCGCGATAAAACTCTCGGTGCCCTGTTTGATGAGCCGGGCGATGTCGGCATCGCGTTGCGCCAGTTCACTGGCGGTGTTCATCACCAGACAACCGATCCGGTTGGCCGGATTTTTGGCCTTCTCTATTTGCGACAAAAAGGCCTGCTCAATAAAGTCACGCGCCGAAGGCGTCGTTTCAAGCCCCTGTTTCAGACCGGTCGTCATCATACTGCGATAATACTGAATACACTGCTGGAATAAATCGTGTTTGCTACCGAAGGTCTGGTACAGGCTGCTCTTCGACAGCTGCATGGTATCAAGCAAATTCTGCATCGAGGTGGCCTCATAGCCCTGGCGCCAGAACAGATGCATTGCTGCATCCAGCGCCTGCTCGGTATCAAATTCTCTGGGTCTGCCTAAGCTCATGGGTGAATAATAGGACCGGCCGGTCCATATGTCAAGCACAATAATGTTTCAACAAACGGTTAGAGATTGGCGGGTTTTTTATAGATGGGATAAAGCAGGTGTTCTTCCGCCTCGAACAGGCTTTCGAGCTTATTGCCTACCCCAAGCAGCTCAGACACAAATGACTCGTCGTTAGACGGCTGAAACTCATCGGCGGAGACTTTGCCGATAAACTCGAATGTCTCAAGGCCGACGCGTTTTGACAGCTTCTTGAATTTGGTAATCAGATCCTGCTTTGCCTTGTCATCATTATAACAATGACGCAGGTAAATATAGAAATTGAGTTCCTCGTCCAGCAGATGTCGGCGCAAGGCAACCTGCAGGTCACGCAGTTGTTTTTTTAATACCGGGCCATCGGCCTGTTGCAAGGCGGTCAGCGCATTATTAAACAGATTTTGTAGATGTCGGTGTTCTTGCTGATATTTTACAATGAGCGAGTCTTTGTAGGTAATTTCCGTGCCCGGGGCGACAAGCAGTTGTTGCGTGTCATCGTCAATCTTTTGCTGGCCATCCTTGCCCCTATTCTTAAAACCGAACATGGCTTCTCCAGTTATTATTTTTCTTGTCTCATCAATTATGCGGCGTCAAACGACAATCCATGCCAGGGAAGGGCCTCACATGGAAAATATGTTGTTTAACAGCAACCTATTCCCTACCCTCTTGAGGTTACCCTACAAATGATTTCGTATCTGATAACCATTCATCATAAATCGTATATGCTCAACCAGGCCAGTTTATCGGGTCAAATAAATATCCACTCACGCTAATTATTTACCGTTCCGGCCATTGACACGCGCCTGAATAATGGCTGCAACCACACCGAATATTGTCAACATCCCTTCATGCGTATCTCACACGGCTGACATCCGGTCGGCACACGCTGGTCCGAACTGACATGGGTGGATAGCAAGGAAAATTTATATCCACGAATGTGCCGATTCGACACTCCTGCTCTCGGCAGCAGGTCTGGTCCTGGGGGTATTCAGCCGTATAGAGGATGCCCACGACGCCTATTGGGATGACATGGTAGCAGAGAAGGAAATGTATTTTCAGGAGTATTTACCGGTCCTCGACTCGGACGCCAGAACACTCAGCAATAAGGGTCCTGGTCGAAATAAAGTTGTCAACACCGAGGGTGCGCCTGGGCCATCAATGCAAGACGCGTTTCGCAGCTAATGGCCAGGTCCTTAGCAAGAAACGCAACACAGCAGTGATGGCCCAGGTGCGGCCGAATGTAAACATTATTTCGACCAGGACCCTAAGCACCCATCCGACCTGCCCGCCGCTACCCGCGTGTCTTGTTACTCGCCTTTTAAAACGGGTGAGCTGGGTCGTGCTGGTAACCACTTTCACCACCAGAGGATGAAAACCAGTGATGGTTTTCATAAAGGAAAAACCTGAATATTGTTTGTGAAATGTTTATTTCCTGGAGTAACTCCCTTTCACCCATTCGCTACGGCCATCCCTGGCCTCATGCGCCTTATCCCGGCTACACTCGCTACAATCTCAACACGTGATGATATTCGAAGCACTTAAATACGCCGGAAGACCCCGGGTATCAATCCAGTCTCCCGTTTCCAGATTAATCCATGTATGCCTTGGCCTCTTCACCGGGGTTGGGTAAGCCGGCAATCCGCCAGAGTTTCAAACAGCCGCCAAACAGGCCCTTCACCGCATCGCGCTCTGAACCCATTTTTCGGCA
>JAHEDB010000173.1 GCA_024641465.1 Chromatiales bacterium
CCCGCCAGGCCGGTACCGATGATGATGATAGGTTCCATGTTGATCACTTTTTATGCTGAATAAATTTCCGCTTTATCTTATCGCGTTTTTGCTGTGGCTGCCCGCGCCGAGCCGCGCCGAGACCATCACGCTGGGCCTGGCCGATGGCAATGAGATCAGCGCCGAGCGTTTCCCCGCCACCTCAAAACACAGCGACAGCCTGTTCATCTGGCTGCCCCACGAGGCATCAACCCCGCCGGTCGACAGTCAGTTGGCGGCGCAGGTCGCGAAACTCGGTATCGAAATCTGGCTGGTGGATCTGATCACCGCCAATTTCCTGCCCGTCGCCGCCAGCAGCATGGATAGCATTCCACCCGATCAGGTTAGCGCATTAATCACACACGCGTCGGCCAAAACCGGTAAAAAGATCTATTTAGTCACCTCGGGTCGCGGCGCGGTGCCCATCTTGCGCGGCGCCCGTCAGTGGCAATTACAAAACCCGTCCGACAAGCAACTGGGCGGGGCGATCCTGCTCAGCCCCAAGCTGTTTGTCGAAACCCCGGACCCCGGTCTGGAGGGTGAACTCCTGCCCATCGCCTCCGCCACCAATCTGCCGATCTATATCCTGCAAGCAGACCACTCGCCCTGGTTCTGGAAATTACCCAGGGTCATGGCGGCCCTGGAGCAGGGCGGCAGTGAGGTCTACGTACAGCGACTCGACCGGGTGCGGGACCGGTTTTACTTTCGGCCCGACGCCGTCGCGGACGAACAGGCCCTGACGTTGAAATTACCCGCGCTGATCAAACAGGCCGCCTGGCTGTTACAACAGTTGCCGAATAAACCACGTCCGGCGGTTGCCCAGATGGCCACACCACCGGCGGCGCCCGCCGGTAAAAAAGACCTGCGCCTGCAAACTTTTAAGGGCAAGCCGACACCGCCGCCACTGCTGCTGAAAGACCTGTCCGGTAAAACCGTCGACATCAAACAGTTACAGGGTCAGGTAGTGCTGGTCAACTTCTGGGCCAGCTGGTGTCCGCCCTGTGTACATGAAATGCCGTCGATGGCCCGGCTGATGGCCCACTTCAAGGGCCAGGGCTTCACCATCCTCGCCGTCAACATGGCCGAAGACACGCCGACCATTCAACACTTCATTGATACGAAGGTGAAGGTCAACTTTCCGATCGTGCTCGACCGGGATGGCGCGGCGTTACGCAACTGGAAGGTGTTCGCCTTCCCCACCAGTTACCTTATAGATAAGAAGGGCAAGATCCGTTACGCCGTTTTTGGCAGCATCGATTGGGATACACCTGAAATCCTGTCTACAATCAATACACTGCTTAAATAACCGGGGTAACCCACCACCTATAAGATTATGCAAAAAGACACCGAACAGGGACACGACAAGATCAGTCTCGCCTATACCGAGATCGGCGAAATGGAACGCCAGCTGCTCGGCATTCAATCCCGCATCCGCCTGGTTTCTTCGCTATGGTTATGGGGCGCCTTTGCCGGCATGGCCTACATCCTGACCGAGAATCTCAATATTCACATCTCTAACGAGCTGATCTTTCTCGGTGTCAACACCACGGCCTTGATCGGGATATGCGTGCTGTGGGCGCTGGATCTGCTGGTCTATCACCGGCAGCTGGTGTGGATCATGTCCGAGGGACGCTACATGGAAGACAAATACAACTGGCTGCCCCGCATACGCAAATACCGCTATAACTCACTCTGCCACAGCGACTCCTCACCGCGCATGGTGTGGTATTACTTTTTACAGACCCTGGTGTTAATGCTCCTTGGTGCGGGCAGCCTGTCCACCTGGCTGTATAAACACCAGACCGAGACCCTGGCCGGTTATACCTCGCTGTATGTGATCATCGTCAGCCTGCTGATTTTGATTGTTTATATCATCACGGATGATAAAGTACCGGTAAATCCAAAAAGTCACAGGAAACCCAAACCCTAATGCAGCTGATCAAAAATATCCACATCCTCACCGTCTTTCTATCCCTGGGCGGTTTTATCCTGCGCTGGATCTGGGTCATGCAAGACTCACCGCGACTGCAACAACGCTGGGTCAGGATCGCGCCGCATGTTAATGACACCGTATTACTGATTGCGGCCATCACCCTCGCCGTTAACATCCATCAATATCCCTTCGTCGACGGCTGGCTCACCGCCAAGGTCCTGGCCTTACTCGTCTATATCGGCCTCGGCATGGCGACCATCCGTCACGGCAAAAGCAAACAACAACGCATCATCACCGGACTGGCCGCGATCCTGGTGTTTGTCTATATGCTCGGCGTGGCCAAGACACGACATGCATTTCTCTTTTTTTAAAACTTACACAGATTTTTAATTCACGCACGCATGCCATGTCACCTGCTATGCCATGTGTATACATAGCCGATAGCTATCCGCTAGAATATACGCCGTGAATACATATATCTGAAAAAACTGACACTATCATTCATAACACGCCTGGATAATCGAATGAACGATCTCGAAACATATTTTAAAAATAATACCGGCAAACTCATTCACAAATGGCAGCACTATTTCGAAATATATGACCGGCATTTTTCCCGCTATCGTGGCAAGGAAGTGCATATTGTCGAGTTCGGCATCTTCCAGGGCGGCTCATTACAGATGTGGAAGGATTACTTTGGGCCAAAAGCAAAAATCTATGGCGTCGACATCAACCCACATTGCAAACAACTGGAAGAAAAGCAGGTTGAAGTCATGATTGGCGATCAGGAAGACCGCGCTTTTTTAAAAACCATCGCTGCAAAAGTCCCGCGCATCGACATCCTGATCGAGGATGGCGGCCACACCATGAAACAGCAGATCCATACCTTTGAAGAGCTGTATCCCTACGTGGCCGAGGATGGCATCTATCTGTGTGAAGACACCCATACCTCCTACTGGAAAGGCTTTGGTGGCGGTTACAAGCGCAAAGGCACCTTCATCGAGTACAGCAAGAACTGGATCGATGACATCCATGCCTGGCACTCTGAACAGCCGGAAAAACTCAAGGTTTCCGACTTCACCCGCTCGGCCCATTCGCTGCATTATTACGACAGCATCGTCGTTATTGAAAAGCGCAAGGTCGAAAAACCCTTCGACACCCAGACCGGGACCCCGACTATCCCGATCTATCAACCACCCAAAAAGGGCCTGCTGCGCCGACTGGAAAAATGGCTGCGTGACAAACGCAAGGGCTAAGACCCTGTTTGCCACGGCAACAGGGGCATTCCCCTAGTTTTTCTGGTCTGGAAGGTTATATTTTAACTGTCATAGACCTCAAGTATCCCGCGAACCGACTCGATAACCTAAGGACGTGGCCATTGTCAGTCCTGGCCTGTCAGACAAACTAAAACCTGACCGTAACTCTCTGATACGTCAGGCGTTGCCGTTTATCTAGTGAAGGATTCAAGACCATGCCGGGATTGGAAAAACTCGTTAACCTGTTTCTGGCGAGTGCACGTCACCGACCTCACGCGGAACACCAGCAGGCCAAGGTCCGTGCCGTCATCGGCATCCTCGTCGTGGTCTATACCGTTATCAGCTACTACCTGAACGAGGACATCGGCATCCCCCCGGCGGCGCTTTACGCGATGACGTTTTATCTCACCATCGCCCTGGTCTTGTTCATTTCCACACACCGCTACCCTGAAACCCGACCGCTGCGCTGCATCACCGGCTTTGCACTGGACCTGGTGATCGGCACGATCCTGATGATCGCCGGTGGCGCCAATACCGCGTGGATCTATGGCGGGTTTATCTGGGTGATCATTGCCTATGGCCTGCGCTACGGCAAACCCTATATGTTCACCGCCCATATCATTGCCGTACTGGGCTTCGCTCTAGTACTCGCCCTCAACGATTTCTGGCAGGCACACATGGCCATGGGAATTGGCCTGATGGTCTGGCTGGTCGTGCTGCCATTCTATGTCTCAAAACTGATCGATATCATGGAGCAGGCGGTGGACAACGCCGGTATCGCCAATCAGGCCAAGAGTCGTTTCCTGGCCAATATGAGTCATGAGATACGCACCCCGCTGACCGCGATCATCGGTTACGCCGAGTCGGCACTCGATGCCGACCAGGGCATGCAGGATCGCGTCCATGCCCTGTCGGTGATCAAACGCAGCGGCCATCACCTGTTATCCCTCATCAACGACATCCTCGATTTTTCCAAGATCGAAGCCGATGAGATGGATATCGAACACATCAGCATCAATCCGTTTCAAATATTCGCTGATGTCGAGGCCATCGCCGCGACCCACGCCATTCAAAAGGGTTTGCGATTCGAGGTCGATTACCAGTTACCTTTACCGTCTGAGATAAGCAGTGACCCGGTGCGCTTTAAACAGATCCTGCTCAATCTGTGCAGTAACGCCGTGAAGTTCACCAGGGATGGTTCGGTCACCATCGGCGTGAGCTACCTTGCCGACTCAAACCGGTTGCAGTGCTCAGTAAAAGACACCGGGATAGGTATCGCCGCCGAACAACTGGAAAATATTTTTCTGCCCTTCAAGCAGGCCGACTCCAGCACCACGCGCCACTATGGCGGGACCGGCCTGGGCCTGTCATTGTCGAAACGACTGGCCACCCTGCTCGGTGGACAACTCGATGTATACAGCCAGCCCGGGCAGGGCACCTGTTTCACCCTCAACATTCCCTGTGGTGAGGTCCAGGAACTCGTTTATGACTTGCAACATATTCAATATGCCAGCGATCAGGAACAACAAGCCGTTCCTGCGGGCAGTCTGCGCGGCAGCATACTGCTGGCGGAAGACAATCTCACCAATCAGAAACTCATCAGTGCGTTGCTGAAAAAAATGGGCGCCGAGGTCAGCACCGCCAATAACGGCGCTGAGGCCTTTGAACAGGCCATGAAAAGGCGCTACGACCTTATCTATATGGATATGCAAATGCCGATCATGTCCGGGGTGGATGCCGTCAAACAACTTCGCGCCAACAACTATCGAGGCGCCATCGTCGCCCTCACCGCCAATGCGACACGCGAGGACCGCAATATCTGTATCGAGGCCGGCTGCAATGACTATCTGACCAAGCCGATTAACATGGATCGCCTGCATCGTATTACTGCTCGTCATCTGCAAACAGAAACCGACCATATCAGGGATGATGCGATACAGCCTGTCTTTTCTGAACTGTTAAACAAGGATTCCGTCGTCAAGGATTTGCTGGGTGATTTTATAGAGGAACTGTCCCGCATGCTGACCAACATCAAGATGGCCTTTGTCAGCGAGGAATGGCAGGTCATGCGTGAAACCGTGCATGATCTGAAGGGCATGGGCGGTGGCTTTGGTTATCCGGATTTATCCAGCCTGGCCGAACAACTTGAGGATGAGCTAAAAAATGAAAATTTCACAGCAGTGCGTCACCTGCTCAATGAAATTGATATCCTGGGTCAACGCATCCAACTCGGTAAATCCTCTGACAGCGCCTGCGCCTAGGCCGATAACTCCGCCCGCAGGGTATTGATCACCATCCGACTATCCGGTCGCACGCCACGCCAGATATAAAAAGATTCCGCCGCCTGTTCCACCAACATCCCCAGTCCGTCCAGCACTTTTGTCGCACCGTGTTCAACGGCCCACTGCATAAAGGTGGTCGGTGCGGCA
>JAHEDB010000174.1:0-1514 GCA_024641465.1 Chromatiales bacterium
ACGAACTACAAAATGCCCTGATCCATCACCAGGGCGAACTCGGTGAAACGCTGGCCGATGTCATCGAATATGTCAAAGGTCAACCCGAGGGGATCGGTAGTTCAAACTACAACCTGGACGACCTGACCGATGCCTATCTGCAGGCCCTGCAATGGGCCGATGCCACGGCCATGGAAATCACCGCCGCGGCCTGAATCAGGCACTTCGCTCAAGCAAGATATGGCCTTCAGCCGACAAGGCGCCGGACCAGCCCTCGTCAATCAGGGTCGTAGCCACGGTTTCGGTGATCAGGGCCGGGCCATGGATCCTTTGATTTGCCATGAGTGTTACACGCGGGTACATGGAAACGGGCTTGTCATAACCTAACATATTGATCGCCACCACTTCCCCCTCCCCACCGTTAACCTGTGCCAGCCGGATGGTCTCCACCTGGCTTTGCAGTGCAACCCGCACATTGACCAACTCCACCGGCAAAGCCAGATCATGACCATAGCGGGCATGGTGCAACTCGTGAAAGGCCGCGTTGGCCGAGGCCAGGCCCTGCCAATCCACATTCAGGTAATAGGACTGGCCGTCATAACGCAGGTCCAGACTCCGGCGGATCGCGATACTCGCCGGTTCGACGCCCTCGGCCAGCAGGGCTAAACGACCCTGTTCGATGAGTTCCTCAAACAGCGCATCGATTTCACCGTCAGCCATTGCCGCGCAAGGTTTATTAATGGTGCGCGATAACTGTCGCGCCCGCGGCGCCACCAGCATCCCCAGCGCCGACAGCACCCCGGCGTGGATCGGTACCAATGCCTTTGTCATTCCCAGTGCCTCGGCCAGGGCACAGACGTGCAGGCCCCCGGCACCGCCGAAGGACATCAGGGTCAGTTCACGGGGGTCGACGCCGCGCTGGATCGACATCACCCGCAGGGCCTGGGCCATGTGTTCATTGGCGATGCGGATGATGCCCTCGGCGGTCTGTTCGGTTGTCAGGCCGAGCGGCCGTCCAAGGCGATCGACCGCCGCGCGCGCCGCCCTGATATCGAGCGACATCGCGCCGCCAAGAAAGGCCCCGGCCTGCAGGCGTCCCAGCAGCAGATTGGCATCGGTCACCGTCGGCTGCTCACCGCCCTGCCCGTAACAGGCGGGGCCGGGGTCGGCCCCGGCGGACTGGGGACCGACCTGTAACAGGCCGCCGCTATCGAGCCAGGCGATGGAACCGCCACCGGCGCCAATGGTGTGCATGTCGACCATCGGTACGGCCACTGGGTAGCGGCCGATACGGCCCTCATTGGTGAGGCCGATGCCACCGTCGATCAACGCCACATCCGTCGAGGTACCACCCATATCAAAGGTCAGTAAGCGCTCACGCCCGATGGCCTGACCAATCGCGTGGGCCGCCGCCAGTCCCCCGGCCGGGCCGGACAGGAGCATGTGCACCGCCTCCTGCCCTGCCTGTTCCGCGGCGATGGTGCCGCCGGCGCTTTGCATCACCGACACCGTCGCGGTCGGTGCCCCGGCACACA
>JAHEDB010000174.1:1614-5619 GCA_024641465.1 Chromatiales bacterium
ATCCTAACACAGGATAGAAACGGGGCTTGCAGTTGAACCATAAGTCATTCAGTATGTCTCACCCGAATATGAATAATAATCTACTCATCACCGTCGAACACCTCTCCCGTCACTACGGACCCATCCAGGCAGTCAAGGCCGTGGATTTTGAACTGCGTCGTGGCGAAGTCCTGGGTTTTCTCGGCCCAAATGGCGCCGGCAAATCCACGACCATGCAAATGATCACCGGTAACCTCGCCCCGTCGGCCGGTCGAATCAGCATCTGCGGTATCGACCTGCTGGATAACCCCAAGGCCGCCAAGGCCGAGATCGGTTATCTGCCGGAACAACCGCCGGTGTATCGCGACTTCACCGTCGATGAATACCTGAATTTTTGCGCCCGTATCAATCGCCTTAGCAAGGATAAGATCGCCGCCGCCGTGGATAATGCCAAACAACGTTGCGGCCTGACCGAGGTCGGCCGACGTTTGATCGGCAACCTGTCGAAGGGTTTTCAGCAACGGGTCGGTATCGCCCAGGCGATCATCCATTCCCCGGCCATTGTGGTGCTGGACGAACCCACCGTCGGTCTCGACCCGATCCAGATCCGCGAGATCCGCAGCCTTATCCGCGAGTTGGCCAGTGAACACGGCGTGATCCTCTCGACCCATATCCTGCCCGAGGTGCAAATGACCTGCGACCGGGTACAGATCATCAACAAGGGCAAGCTGGTGTATTCCGATGATATCAGCAACCTCGACCAGCGCATGCGTGCCACCACCCTGCTGGTCGAACTGCGCAATCCACCGGCGATAAACGAATTACAAACACTGCCCGGCGTAACGCAATGCGATGCCCTCGGCGACAACCGCTTCCGCGTCCACCACAGTCTGGAACAGAACCCCGCCGAACAGATCGCCGAGCAGGCCGTCAAACAGGCCTGGGGCCTGCTGGCCCTGAGCCCGGAACGCAAATCCCTGGAACAGGTGTTTGTCGAGATCACCAGTTCCGAACAGGCCCATAGTCATCCGGAGGAACACGCGGCATGATGATCCTGACCATCGCGCAACGGGAGATCCGCAGCCTGTTTTATTCGCCGCTGGCCTGGGCCATCCTCGGCGTCACGCAATTGATCCTCGCCTATCTGTTTCTCGCCCAGTTGCAGGAATATATTCACCTGCAACCGCAACTGAAAATGATGGCCACCGCACCGGGCATCACCGACGTGGTGATCCTGCCTGTCTATTCCAGCGCCGCCTTCATCATGATGATGGTGGTGCCGATGATCACCATGCGTCTGGTGAGTGATGAACGACGCAACAAGACCCTGGCGCTGCTGTTTTCCGCACCGATCAGCATGACCGAGATCATCGTCGGTAAATTCCTTGGCGTGGTGGCGTTTATCCTGATCATGGTATTGATGATGACGCTGATGCCCCTGTCGCTGCTAACCGCCGCCAGCCTCGACTTCGGTCTGCTGACGGCCGTCATCATCGGCCTGGTGCTGATGATCTCGGCCTTTATCTCGGTCGGTCTGTATATGTCGACCCTCACCGTGCAACCCACGGTCGCGGCGGTCAGCACCTTCGGTATTTTATTATTGTTATGGATCCTGGATTGGGCCGGTAACAAGGTAGTGGATGAAAACGCCAGCGGCGCCCTCACCTACCTGTCCATGCTGCGTCACTTTGAACCCTTCGGCAAAGGCATCTTCAGCACCAGCGACCTGCTGTATTACCTGCTGTTTATCACTACATTCCTGGTGCTGAGCATCCGCCGCCTCGACGCCGATCGCCTGCAAGGTTAATCATCGATGGAAGTCACCCAAAAATCCCGCCTGCATATCCGTGTTCAGAACATCACCTTTATGGTGTTGTTCCTCACCAGCATCATCCTGATTGCCTGGCTGACCAATCGCTACAACGCCCAGTTCGACTGGACCGCCGGTGGCCGCAACACCCTGTCCAACTCCACGGTGGAATTGCTCAAGCGTATGCCCGGCCCGATCAACATCACCGCCTTCGCCACCGACAGCGAACTGGTGCCGGTTCGAAAGACCATCCGTGAGGTGCTGGGACGCTATCAACGCCACAAGGCTGACATCAAACTGACCTTGATCGACCCCAACACCGCCCCGGATCAGACCCGCGAACTCGGTATCCGTGTCGATGGTGAACTGGTGGTGGATTATCAGGGCCGCAAGGAACACATCCAGCAACTCCACGAAGAGACCATCACCAACACCCTGCAACGCCTGTTGCGTAGCGGCGAACGCTCACTGGTCTTCGTCAGTGGTCATGGCGAACGCCAGGCCGATGGTCGCGCCAATCACGATTACGGCACCTTCTTCGCCGAACTGGCCAAGCAGGGCATCAAGGCCAATAGTCTGGCGCTGAGCAATGCCCCGGTCATCCCCGACAATGCCGCGGCCCTGGTCATCGCCAGCCCGCGTGTCAAACTGCTCGATGGCGAGATCAAATTGATCAGCGAACACGTCAGGAAGGGCGGTAACCTGTTATGGATACGCGAGCCGAATGATGCCTCCGGGCTGGACAGCCTGGCCACTCAACTCGGCATCGAGTTTCAGGCCGGCACCATCGTCGACCCTACCACGCAACTGTTGGGTATCCCCGATCCGTCCTATGCGATCGTCGCCGAATACCCGGCCCACCCGATCATCCGTAATCTGAATTATCTGACCATCTTCCCCCGCGCCTGCGGCGTAAAGGCAAAAGACACCGGCAAGGACAAACCGGATTGGGATATCGCGCGTTTTCTCAACAGTGCGCCCGGCAGCTGGCTGGAAACCGGTCCCCTCACCGGCGGTGTTAAATTTGACGCCAGCAAGGACACCAAGGGGCCGGTATCCCTGGGTCTGGCGCTGAGTCGTGAAAACAAGTCCGGTAAGGAAGCCACCGCGGCCAAACAACAACGCGTCGTCGTCCTCTGTGATGGCGACTTTCTGTCGAATGCCTTTTTGGGCAACCAGGGTAATCAGAAGCTGGGCGAGAACATCATCAACTGGATCAGCAATGACGATAGTTTTATCGATATCCCGGCGAAAAACACCCCTGACAAGGAAATCACCCTCAGTCAGGGCACCGGTATCGGCATTGCCCTGCTATTCCTGATTGCCCTACCGCTTGGGTTGTTGGCGAGCGGGATCCTGATCTGGCTGAAACGTCGTAAACAATAACCCCGATATAGAAGCAGATGAAACAAATCCTCCAGCACCTGAACTCCCGCACTCTGCTCAATATCGGCCTGTTCGGCCTGATCCTGGTGCTGGTGTTATTGGTGCTGTTCGAACCGGGCAAGAAAGCTGCGGTCAAACCCCAGTTCCTGACCGAACTCAAACAAACCGCCGTCGATTCCATCGAACTCCGACGAGCCGATTCGACCAGGATCAAGTTACAAAAAACCAAGGGGGTCTGGTTTATCACCGAGCCTTATCAGTTGCCGGCCAATGAATTTCGTGCCCAGTCAGTGTCCGCCCTGGCGGAATCAAAAAGCTATGTGCAATACGATATCAAAAACGCCGACCTGAAAAAATTCAAACTCGACAAACCGGAAGTCACCGTTGTCCTGAACAAAAACATCACCCTGGAGGTCGGCGGCGTTGACCCGATTAATAACCGCCGCTATGTAAAAAACGGCGATACCCTGCACCTGGTCGGTGATACCTTTTATTATCAGATCATCGGCGCAATGACCGCCTATGTCAGTTACCAGCTCCTGCCACCGGATATCAAGCTCGGTAAACTGGTCCTGCCCAAATTCACCCTGACCCAGAAAGACGGTGACTGGCAGATCAGTCCCGCACAAAAAGACGCCTCGGCCGACAGCATCAATGAGTTTATCGATGAATGGCTGCACGCCCAGTCGCTGGAAATTTCCGAATACAAGGGCGCAGCGCAAAAGGTCAACATACAGGTCTTTCCAACCGGGACAGACAAACCAATTGAATTTACCCTGCAAAAAAGCAACGATAATACCTACCTGATCCGCAACGACCTCAAGCTGCGT
>JAHEDB010000175.1 GCA_024641465.1 Chromatiales bacterium
TCAACAAAGGGGGACCGGTAGTCTGGATCCTGTTCGCCTATTCCGTGTTCGCCCTGGCCATCGTCCTCGAGCGTTACCTGCACTTCGTGCGCATGGGCAGATTGTCCAGTGGATTTACCAGCCAATTACATGACGCCTTGCAAAGCCATAGTCTGTCGGCCTTCGTTACCGACCGGCGTGGCCCCGAAGCGGCCATCGTCAATGGTCTGTTACAGGCCCAGGCCCAGGGAGTAAAGGATCTGGTACGCGTCGCGACCCGCATTGGATCCCAGGAATTGCAGCGCATGGAACGGGGCTTTCGCACCCTCGGCCTGTTGGGGGATACCGCGCCGCTGCTCGGTCTGTTCGGCACCATCACCGGTATGATCAAGGCCTTCATGGTTATCGAGCAGGCCGGTGGTAAGGTCGATGCACAGGCCCTGGCCGGTGGCATCTGGGAGGCCATGATCACTACCGGCGTCGGCCTGGCGGTGGCCCTGCCCATCCTGTTTCTATTGCACTGGCTGGAGGGTCAGGCCGCACAACGGGCCCATGCCATGCAACAAATTGCCTCATTGATGATCGAGGCCGCACCTCACCAGATGGATAACTCCACAACGGATCGCGTGCATCATCGTGAGGAAACCAGTTATGCAATTTGAAGGACTGCCACGACGCCGTCGCATCCCGACCCTCACCCCGCTGATCGATATCGTCTTTCTGTTGCTGGTGTTCTTCCTGCTCACCGCACACTTCGTCAAGGATCAATCGCTGGATATCGTACTGCCCGAGGCACAAAGCGCCAATACACTGAATGACGAAGACGCACTACAGATCAGCATCGATCAACACGGTTCGATCTCGGTCAATAACCAACACATCAATCCCGACAAACTGGATGAAGTTCTGCGCAAGTCATTGCACGGACGGAGTAATAAACAGGTGATCCTGCGCGGCGATCAGACCGTATCACTCGGCCTGACCGTCAAGGTGATGGATGCTGCACGCAAGGCCGGTGCCGGATCCCTCGATATTGTTACCCGGCAACCCTGACGAGCCGACCATGAGCAGTGAAAAGAAAATTCGCCTCGGTACCCTGGTCTTTTCCATCCTGCTGCACGCCGCCCTGTTCGTACAATTCACCAGCCTGGCCATTAGCAGCCAGGCTCAGGCGCCAAAAATTGATACACGCATTTCACTCAACCTGTTGCCCCCGCCAAAACAGGCGTCCGTTGAGAAAACCGAATTCAGGCCCGCGACACCGAAACCGACTGCGAAGAAACGGGTCTTCAGGGAAAAGAAGATCAGCCCGCCCGTTATCGAGCAGGCCGCGGCCCCCAAACTCGCCGAGCAGGTACAACGCCAGGATCAAAACGACCCCGCCCCGGCACGACAGCGTTATCTCGCCCAACTGCTGACGCATATCGAAGGCTATAAATACTACCCCCGTCCGGCGCGCCTGCGCGGTATCGAGGGCAGTATCCAGATCTCTTTTCGCTTACACGGCAATGGCAACATCACCGGCCTGACCGCCAGTGGCGGACCATTGATATTACGCCGCGCGGCCAGCGGCGCGGTCAACAAGGCCCTGCCCCTGCCGGCCTGCCCGCCGGAGTTGGACTGCCCCATGCAGGTGAGTTATGCCATGCAATATCAATTACGCTGATCCGGGATGTATTGGTGAAGTTTCCTGAATGGATCTGTTACAAAAAAATATTGGAGGACTAAATGACTATTAAACCGTTAGGCACCATGGTGTTGCTGGCCCTGTCGGGTACAGGCACGGTACTGCACGCCGCTGAACCAACCGATGACGCCAATCTTGGCAAGATTGTCGTCGAGGGTAAGACCGAAGCCAAACCATCCACCGATACACCTTACACGAATCCAAGCACCTCCATCACTAAACAGGAAATGCAGGGCATCAATGCCTCAACCCTCGAAGATACTGTTAAATACGAACCCAGTATGGTCGTGCGCCGTCGCTATATCGGTGACCCCAACGGCACCGTGGGCATGCGCGGTTCAAATATGTTTCAGACGGCCCGCACCATGGTATTTGCCGACGGCCTGCCCCTACACTACCTGTTACAAACCCAATGGAACGGTGCGCCACGCTGGTCGCTGGCCTCACCCGACGAGATTGAATCGGTCGAAGTACTCTATGGGCCGTTCTCCGCTGAATATAGCGGCAACGCCATGGGCGGCGTGGTTAATATCAATACCAAACTGCCGACCAAGTTTGAGTTTAACGCCGAGGCCAGTGTCTTTCGTCAGGACTACCACTACCTGGGCGCCAATGACACCTATGGCGGCCATCATGAGTACGCCTCGGTGGGGGACCGTTTCGATAAACTGAGCCTCTATCTGTCGCACAATCACCTGCAAAATGACAGTCAGCCGATGTCGTTCCGTTACGACAATAAAGTAAAAACACCCAGCGGTGGCGAGACTGCGGTGACCGGGGCATATCGTTCGACGGATCCGAATGACACGACAGCGATCTATTATGGCGATACCGGCCCGGAAACGGCCATCACCGACCTGACCAAAATCAAGGTAGGTTATGAAATGGGTAGCTGGCAGGCCCGTTTTACCCTGGCCCATGAAGACCGCACTCGCGACTCTAGCTCGCCCACCAATTATTTGCGAGATAGCAACGGCAACCCCGTCTGGAGTGGTAATGCAGAATTCAATGGCGAACGGTTTACCGTAAAGAGCAGCGATTTTGCCGTGAGTGAGCAAAAGCGTGAAACCATGTTGCTCGGCGCCGCCCTCGAAGGACCTGTCGGCAGTGGCTGGATACTGGACACCAACATCAGTCATTTCAACATTATGAAAGACCAGACACTCAGCTCCGATCGCAATCCGAACGACCCCGCTTATACCAGTTCCGGATCGGTTAGCGAATTTGACAATACCGGCTGGAAGACTCTGGATATCAAGGCGCGGACAGACAAGTTTCTGGGCGACAAGGACATGAACTTCATCACCGGTTATCACTATGATGAATACAAGCTGATGATCAACAGTTACGATTCAAATAACTACGTTGCCGGTGAAAAGACCAAGCTGACCGGCTCCACCGGTGGCGACACCACCATGCAAGCGGCCTTTGCCCAGTGGGGCTGGCAGTTTACCCCGCAGTGGGATGTGGCTCTCGGTGCACGCTATGAGCAGTGGACCACAAAGAATGGCATCAACTACAACTATGCGGGTAAGGACCTGGATATCCCCACCCGTACCGAGACTGGTATTTCACCCAAGCTGTCCCTCGGCTACGCGCCAGGTAACAAGTGGAAATACCGTTACTCCCTGGCCAAGGCCTATCGTTTCCCGATCACAGAAGAGCTGTATCACAACGAGGTCAAGACCAACGGTACCATCATCGCCGATGACAAGCTCAAACCGGAGGAAGGTATTCATCAGAACCTGATGCTCGAACGGCAAGTGACCGATGGTTTCGTTCGCGTCAACCTGTTCCATGAGGTGGTTGAGAATGTAATCTTCAATCAGACTATTGATACAGTAAGCACCTTTCTGCCAATCGATGAGGTCACCACCAAGGGGATTGAATTCATCACCCAACTGGATCGCCTATGGGGCAGTAAGCTGGATGCCCGCTTCAACGTCACCTGGCTGGATAGCGAAATCACAAAACAGGACAGCAACCCCGCCATCGTCGGCAAGACCATGCCGCGCATGCCGGAGTGGCGCGCCAATCTCTATCTGACCTACCACGTTACCAAGGACCTGGATACCTCCGCCGGTGTGCGTTACGCCAGCGATAGCTATAACAACCTGGATAACAGCGATACCGCCAGTAATGTGTTCGGCGGTGTGGATGGCTACACCTTCCTCGATCTGAAGGCCGGTTATCAGATAGGCAAGTCAGGCAAGGTAGCGGTGGGTATAGACAACGTTACCGACGAATCGGCCTTCGTCGCCCACCCCTGGCCGCAGCGCACATACTACCTGCAGGGCAGCCTGAGTTTCTAATATATGGTGATATGTAACAAGGAAATATACATAAACACGGCAACAACAAACACCAAGCAAACCCACTCCCGCTTCTGCAAGGAGGGGGCCAGGGGGTGGTGATCAAAACACGGCCATGCCGTAAAAAATAGTTAACAGATAAATTTTATGTCACATCGAAACACATTGTTAAACAGCAGTTCTTATCTCTGCCTTAGCGCAGCCATATTCAGTGTCGGTTGTGCCCAGACCGGTGGTCATAGCCATCAACAACCGTCGATAGCTGCGGCCTGCAAGGATGCCACTGCCGTTCCCAGCCTGCGCTGTGCATCGGCGCCCACTGCACGCTTTGATCAACACGGCAAGTTGTGGGTGGCGTGGGTCTATGCCGGTCATGTCTATGTCAGCACCTCTACCGATAAGGGCGCAAGCTTTGCTCCACCGCTTACGGTCAATCGCATCCCGGAAAAGATCTATACCGAGGGTGAGAACCGGCCCAAGTTGGCCTTTGGTCCCAAGGGTGAAGTCTATCTTTCATGGACACAGAACCTGCCGCAAAAACGTTTCAGCGGTCATATTCGCTTCAGCCGTTCCATCGATGGTAGCCAACACTTTGCCGATCCCGTCACCGTCAATGATCACCAGGCGATCACCAGTCACCGCTTCGATGCCCTGGGCGTAAATAAACAGGGTGACATCTACCTCGCCTGGCTGGACAAGCGGGACCAGCTCACGGCCAAAAAGGCCGGTCGACCCTATAACGGCGCGGCGCTCTACACCGCCCTGTCCACCGATGGCGGTAAACATTTTCTGGCCAATAAAAAAATCATGGACAACACCTGTGAGTGTTGCCGGGTGGCGATGGCCATCGATACCGATCAGTTACCGGTCATGCTATGGAGAACAATCTATGGCGACAACATTCGTGACCACGCATTGGTAAAATTTACCGGCCGCAATCAGGCCGCGACACCAGTTCGGGCCAGTCATGACAACTGGCGCATCGAAGGCTGTCCCCATCACGGTCCGGCCATCTCCATCGCCGCTGATGGCGTCTACCACCTCACCTGGTTCGACAACGCCCCCGAACGGCACGGCCTGTTCTATGCGCATTCAGACGACCGGGCGAAAACTTTTTCTACGCCGATCACTGTCGGTGATTATCAAAAGGCCGCGGCCCATGCCGATGTGCTCAGCCTGGGCAAGCAGGTCTATATCACCTGGAAAGAGTTCGATGGCACGCGCGCATCATTGCATGTGCAGCAATCTGGCGATGGCGGCAAAAGCTGGTCCGCACCACAACAACTGGCCAGCACCACCGGCCCGTCGGATCATCCCTTCCTGGTGCAGGATACACAGCGAATCTATATCAGCTGGCACCGCCAGGGCGAGGATTACCATTTGATCGATATCGCATCGCAATCAGTCAGGGGACATTGATTACCGCCATGACTCGCTACCTGATTTATCTTGCCTTACTCCTCGGTAACACCGCTATTTCCGTGGCCGGGCCGATACGTGACTTCATCCCCGGCAGTTACCACGACATCCTCGCCGCCCGGCAGGGCAAACCCTTTGTCCTGGTGTTCTGGTCCCTCGACTGCCCACCCTGTCACAAGGAACTGGCCTTGCTGGGACAGATCAAACAGAAACAT
>JAHEDB010000176.1 GCA_024641465.1 Chromatiales bacterium
GCACCTTTATCGTGCAGCCGGAAAAATACTTTAAAAAATATAAGGTTTTAATTGTTACTAATTG
Source organism: Chromatiales bacterium (assembly GCA_024641465.1). GTDB lineage: Bacteria > Pseudomonadota > Gammaproteobacteria > UBA6429 > Thiohalophilaceae > JAHEDB01. Next base: position 65 of record JAHEDB010000176.1, read on the forward strand.
TAAATAATTATTAATTGCTATAATTTACAATTAGTTAGCCTGATAAGTACCGTTCAAGCCCAGGCGCCGCTCAATAGCTGGTCCACGCCTGGCTCTACTGCTCAATCCAGCCATCCTCGCAACCGGCGGATGCTTCAGAATTCTTGTGAATGTTCGCTAAATGACTAACGACTCAGTCAAAAACCCCTGCTGATGCCATTCGCCTGAATGAAAAAATTACGCGTCATGATGCTGGTCCACCCCGAGATGGAGCCCCTCGACCATCTCACCGATCGTAAAGATCCGCAGTACCTGAAGCGGGAAACCGAGATCGATGTGAAACGCGCGTTGCTCAAACTCGGCCATGAGGTACTGGTGGTCAAGGTACACGATGAGCTCCAGCCCATGCGCACGGCCATCGAGCAGTGGCAACCCGACATCGCCTTCAACCTGCTGGAGGATTTTGCCGGTGATGGCGCACAGGATTTTTATGTCGCGAGTTATCTGCACATGGCCGGCATTCCCTTCACCGGTTGTAATCCGCGCGGCATGATGCTGGCGCGCGACAAGGCATTATCTAAAAAGATTCTGCACTATCATCATATCAAGGTACCCGAGTTTCGCATCTTCCCTTACGGCAAAACCATCAAGGCAAATAAACTCAGGGATCTGCCCTACCCGCTGATCGTCAAATCCAATATCGAACAGGGTTCGGTCGGCATCGCGCAGGCCTCTTACGTTAACAACGCTGGCGAATTACTCAGTCGTGTCGAACAATTGCATGACATGACCCGCGGCGATGCCATTGCCGAGCAGTATATCAATGGGCGTGAACTCTATGTCGGTGTGATGGGCAATCAACGACTTGAAGTCCTGCCTATTCGCGAACTGAGTTTTGACGAGAAGGCCACGCAGGAACAACGCATCGCGACCTATAAGGTCAAATGGAACGATCGCTACCGCGACAAGATTGGCTTTAAATATTGTTTCGCCAAAGGACTCCACAACAGCACCCGCGCAAAGATCGAAACCCTCGCCAAACGCATCTACCGCAAGCTCCTGCTCAGCGGCTATGCACGGCTCGATCTGCGGATGGACAAAGGGGGTGATGTCTATGTGCTGGAAGCTAACCCCAATGCCGCCATCACCCACGATGATGACCTGGCACTGGCCGCAAAAAAGGCCGGCTATAAATATGAAAACCTCATCGAACGATTGCTCAGGCTCGGCTTGCAGGCACGCAGTGCCTGACTAAACGCTACAACTGCCGGTATCCCAGCGCAGATATCGCGCATGGACAAAACGATATAACTTTACACCTAAGAATATCCCCAGCAGGGTCATCAGGGCAGGCAATTTCCCCAGCCCAAGCTGCACAAAGACAATCGCCGGACAGGCACCACAAATCGCCCAACCCATGCCAAACAACAAACTACCGGGAATAATACCCGGGTGCAGGATCTTTTTCTGTTTGGGGATATATTTTGGAAATGCAGTAAAAATGCCCGCCGCCAATCCAATCGCCAGCATAAAACTGCTGAGCATGCGACTATCGCTCAAGGTAAGCATCCTGTGTAATTCATCGTAATCAGCAAAACCGATACCGGCCAGGGTCACCCCGAGGGCCAGCCCCATTACGGCATTCAAACAATATTGCTTCACCAGCGTACTCATGACTTAACGGCCAGCGACATAAACGTGGCCATTATCACGGCGCCGCCAAAAAATATAGCGGTGGCGAGCATGCTGGCGCGCGACCCTTGTGCACAGCCACTCAAGCCATGGCCTGAGGTGCAACCCGCCGCCATTTGTGTACCAAAACCGACCATCATGCCGCCAAACAAGAGATGGACCCAGGATGCGGCAAGCCCGCGACTCAGACTGGTCAGCATTTTACTCAGCTCAAGATCAATGGAAAATCTACCGGTATAAAGCGCCATCAGCAGACCACCGACAAAGATAAACAGCAAAAATACCGCATGCTGACCGATTGTTGCCGAGGTGGTGACAGGATTGATTGCCTGCACTGTTTTGTTTTCCGGCTGTGTACCGGACAGTTTATGCAAGGCTTCTTCGCCGAACTGCGCAAGTGTTGCTTCCATTAATGCACTGCTCACGGCATTGGTATCATTTGTAAATCCGTTTGCCTGTTGCTCGGCCGCAAACTCCTGTCGGGTACTCGCAACTCGCAGCCAGCTACCCGACACACCAAGTGGGCGATGTAAAACGAGCCGGAACAGAATGGTCAAGCCCCCCAGGGCCAAACCCCCTTGCCACCATGACCAATACTCCGTCATCACACTACTCCGGGCGACGTCATCGGGCCGGCTTGAACTTGCGCAAAAAAGTCAGGATGTCGGTCATGATCGATGTTTCGGCCTTGTCAGGATTAGGATCGCTTGTGGAATTGCGCTGTTGCTGAATAAAAAACCCAATTAATGCCGAACACTCCATAAAGCCTTTGCGGCGGGCAATATCCATAGCGCTCTCGCCCTTGTTATTTTTATGCGCCGGACTGCAACCGGCCTCCAGCAATAATTTAACGATTTCTTTGTTGCCCCTTTCCGCTGCCGCCATCAAGGGCGTGGTGCCATCATCCATATGGATCACCTCTGATGAGATCTTGCCGTTGATAAGCGACTTGACGACGTGGACACGATCTTTCTGGATCGCATTAAACAGGGCCGCTGCCGCCATCTCATCCCGCTTGCGGTAGCGGTGTAATTGCTTGCCGTTGGGTAACAAGGTCAGGGGTATTGTCGTACCCGACAGGGCGATCTGATAACGGGCGCATTTTGCATAATCCGACTCACAATAATGCTGTTGCCACAGTTTTAGACCAGGGTCGGCCGCAAATTGAGGATAAAGTTGACAACTTTGCGTATGTGAACAGGCCATCTCAAATAACTCCGTAAGGAAACCCCACAATGTTTATCGACAAACAGAGTGGGGGTCTTTAAGTTGACTGTGTAAAAACTAAAATATGAACATATTCAATGAGCTGATGTATTTAGATTTCTTCCTTACCACCCACGGCCTTGGTCAGGGCGGATTTGATCGCCGCCGGGGCGCACATGATCGAGGCAAAGCTGTTGCTGCCTACCATGGACAGGTCCGGGAAATTGATCGCGATACGGAATTCAGCAAACAACGCATAGACCTTGCCCTTGGAGACTACGAACTCATACGGCAGATGGCCGGTGGATTTGATCTTTTTGAAATCGATGCGCGACATGATGTATTGATCGCCGCTGCAATCATTACTACTTGGGCCAGCCAGGCTCACGCCGAACACGCTTTCTTCTTTATCGGGCAGGTCGACCCGATACACTTTGGCTGCGCCGCCGGCCTTGGTGGCGAGGATCTTTTCAATCTTTTCCAGTGCGAGCTGCTGGGTTTTATACGACGCCAGTTCATGCCGATCTGAAAAATAAGGCATCAGCCACTTATATTGGTAATCACGCAGTTCGTCCTTGGTCAGGCCCTTTTCCGGGCCGTATTCCTTTTCGCTGCCGAGGGTCGCCGCCAGCTTGGTGCTGATACCCGCCAGGTCACCCTGCATCCGGTAGACGTGCGCCATATAGGTCGGGTTGGTATAACTGACCTGTGTGCCATCAGCCGTTTTAGTAATCGTCACCCGCAAAATAGCGCCATAGGCACCCATACTCGACTGGCCGGCATGCTGGCGCAGTTGCTCATTGCTGATGACCAGGATGGTGGTGTCCGGATAGGGTGAATATTGCCCTACCAGCTCAAAACCGTTGCCGGTGAGCTTCTTTTGTGTCGCCGCGACGACCTGTGCCATGTCACCCGTGGCCTTGCCCACGGCGAGGACAAACGGCTTATAGCGCACTTCGTCGGCGATTGATATGACCGTCGACAGAACAAATGCCAGGAAAATCATGGCAACTGAGGCTATATTTTGCTTAAGATTTTTATTATTCATGGGCGCTACCTTTTGCCGGGTTGGATGTATTGCACCACCATATGAACCCTGGCACAAAATGTAAGTATCCAAAGTTACACAGACCTTTATTATAGTTTTGTAACCAAACATACATAACTTTCAAAGTCACAGCGCCAAAATCCACTCAACTCGTCTATACCGAACTTTAAGGACACCAAACATGAGCAAAAAACTCGCCATTATCGCCACCAAGGGCACCCTTGACTGGGGTTATCCTCCGTTCATCCTCGCCTCCACTGCCGCGGCGCTGGGTTATGACGTACAGATCTTTTTTACCTTCTACGGCCTGCAATTGCTGAAAAAGGACATGAAGCTGAGCGTCAGCCCACTCGGCAATCCGGGCATGCCCATGCCCATGGGCATGGACAAGTGGTTCCCCGTTATCGGTACCGCCATCCCCGGCATGCAAAGCATCATGACCATGATGATGAAGGCAAAAATGAAGGGCAAGGGCGTGGCCAGCCTGCCGGAATTGCGCGGCCTGTGCCAGGAGGCCGACGTCAAGTTTATCGCCTGCCAGATGACCGTTGACCTGTTTGACATGTCGACCAGTGATTTTATCAATGGTGTGGAATACGGCGGCGCCGCCACATTTTTTGATTTTGCAGGTGAATCGGATATCTGCCTGTTTATTTAGAAGGAAGTTAGTTGCAACAAGCATTTTCAGGGGCCTTTGGGCCCCTTTTTTTGACCCATCCATGGCCAGCCGGACCTTTTGTATGTTTAGATACATAGCCAAGCCTTGAAACCCGGCATAATACCCAGCTAATATGTGGGTATAAGTCACGTATTATTCAGCTTGTGTGCCTGGACGAATCAACTCGAGGACGACCTCACTATGCACAGACCCTCACCACTTGCATGCGCCAACACCGCGGATGACTTTGAGCAGCTCAAAACCCTGCTGGCCGATTACCCGGATCTCACCGAAAATGCCGATGCCCCTTGCTGGGAGATGCTGGCCAATGCCAGGCTCCAGCGCTTTGATGCCGACACCGTGTTGTTTTATCAGGGCATGGAGTGCAAGCACCTGATGTTGATCGTCGAGGGCAGGGTGCGCGTCTTTCGCCACTCCCACGAAGGCCGCGAAGTCACCCTGTATCGCGTCGAGCCAGGGCAACTGTGTATCCATAACCTGAATAACCTGGTGGACGGCATCCACTCGCAGATCACCGCCAGGACCGAGGCCCCCATGCGCGGGCTGATCATCTCCCGCAGCGCCTTTCACGAGGCCATGGACAAGTCCCCCAGCTTCCGCAATTACGTATTGCGCACCCTCACCGAACGCCTGGCGCTGATGACCAACCTGGTATCCGGCTTTGCCTTTGAGCGCCTCGACCTGCGCGTCGCGGTGTGGCTCATCGAACAATTTGATCGCTCCTGCGGTCGCCCCATTGAGGCCACCCACAGCGACCTCGCCCATGAACTCGGCACCACCCGCGAAATGATCAGCCGCATCCTCAAAGACTTTGAACACAAACGCTGTATACAATTAGCGCGCGGCCGCATTCACCTGGTGTGTAAACACACACTGCGGCTGGCCAGCAAGGGTAAGGGCAAGTCGCC
>JAHEDB010000177.1 GCA_024641465.1 Chromatiales bacterium
CGGCAAACACCGATGTAAAAACACCAAACAACAGCAACACACTGGATAACAACGGGATAATAATGCGCATCGGTTTACAACCTGTCAGAAATGATAGTCAGCGGTCGACCACTATAGCCTGTTGCCGACCAGAAATTGAATGTGCTTTTCTACCTTACTCCGCGCTTCGGTACAAGCTGCACTATCGTCCACCGAACACTATATAACCTACTGTTCTTACTGACTAATTCAGGCTAAAAGGCACAACATCCGCATTCACCCGACCGCGGCAAAAGTAAAGTTTCGACGTTTAGAACCGACAATATGTATGAGTATCAAACGACATATATAGTATGCCTGGGTTCTGAACCCGGCGACTGAGCTACATTCAACCCAAGAAAAGATGACCATGGCAACCTTTAAACTACGCGCAGTAACGCCAGACAACTCAAACGACCATGCAAGCGGCGCCAATACCGCAGCGCTTCAGTCGCACGAGCGGGTCATTATCGAGCTGATTGCCGCCAGTCTGGAACAAAAAAGTTTTCTGGCCGTCACCACTGCCCTGGTCAATGAACTGGCCGGCCACCTCAAATGCGACCGTGTCAGCCTCATGCTCAGCAAGGCCGGTCGGGGCGGCCCCCAGGCCATTTCCCACAGCGCGGGGATCAATCCCGATTCGAAGGTGATACAGCGTATCACCGCCGCCATGGACGAGGCCCTGGATCAAAAAACCGCCATCATCTTTCCTGACAGCAAAGACGATAGCCTGCTGATTACCACCGCCCATGCGCAACTGGCCAATGCCGAATCACGTAAGGCGATCTGTACCGTTCTCTTGACCCATATGCATGAGATCATTGGCGCCGTTACCCTGGAGCGTCCGGCGGATCAACCCTTCGATGAACAGACGGTGTTTTTCTGCCAGCGCCTGGCCCTGCTGGTCGGGCCGCTGTTGTTGCTCAAATATCAGGAAGAATACTGGCTGGTTGAACGTTGCCTGGGTGTGGTCAAAAACCAGTGGCGACGCCTTATCGCACACGGCCAATATACCGAGAAGGCACTGTATGGCCTGGCGCTACTGGTGCTGCTGGTGCTGATCTTTGCCAATGGCACCTACCGTGTTAAGGGCGATGCCATCCTCGAGGGTAAGGTACAGCGCATGATCACCTCCCCCATCGACGGTTTTATCGCCGAGGTACACGTGCGTGCCGGTGATATCGTCAAGGCCGGACAGGTCATGGCCGGGCTGGATGATCGGGAACTGCAACTGCAGAAACTCAAGTTGCAGGGAGAATATGACAGCAACCAGCGCGAATACCGTGATGCCCGCGCCAAGTATGACCTGACCCAGGTGAGTATCCTCAGCGCCAAAATGCAACAGGCCAGGGCGCAACTCGAAATCATCGACGAACAACTCAAACGTCTGGTGATGACTGCGCCGTTTGATGGAGTGGTGGTCGAGGGTAATCTGCAACAGGCCCTCGGCTCGCCGGTCGAGCGCGGCCAGGTCCTGCTCAAGCTCGCCCCGCTGGACGATTATCGAATCATCCTCAAGGTCGATGACCGCGATATCGCCCACGTCAACACCCGCCAGACCGGCATGCTGACCCTTGCCAGTCTGCCCGGTGAGACGATGCGCATCACCATCAAAAGCATCACCCCGGTCTCGATCGCCGAGGACGGCCGGAATTACTTCAAGGTCGAGGCGCAAGTGGAACAAAAGAACAACCTGGTACGACCGGGGATGCACGGTATCGCCAAGATAGAAGTGGGTGACAGAAAGCTGGCCTGGATCTGGTTCCATCGATTTACAGACTGGTTACGCTACCAGCTTTGGTCGCTATAAATAGCCGAGCCCATCCATGCCCGCCATCAACAACAGTCCAGCCTGGTACCGTGTAGCCGACATCAGGCCTCGTCTACAGGATCACATTACCGTCAACCGGCATGAATACCGGCGCCATGCCTGGTTTATCCTGACCGACCGGCACAACGGCCGTTCACATCGATTTAATGCCACCGCCTGGTTCGTGATCAGCTGCATGGACGGACAACGCGACCTGCGGGAAATTCATACCATCGTCAACACCCGCTTCGCCGATACGGCGCCAAGTCAGGATGAACTGATTGGCCTGCTGGGCAAGCTGTATCTGGCCGGTTTGATCCAGACCGACAAGGTGCCGGACATCGATGAATTAAGTCAGCGCACCGAGCTGTCACGCCGCAAAAAACTCCAGCAATATTTTATGAATCCGATGTCCATGCGCCTACCGTTATGGAATCCGGATCATTTTCTGGATCGCGCGCTACATTACATCAAGCCGATTTTTAACCGGCGGGTATTCCATGCCTGGCTGGCGCTGATGGTGATCGCGCTGATGCTGACCGTTATTCACTGGCCCGAATTGTCCAGCGCCGCCCGGCTGCATGCCTTTACAACGCAAAACATGCTGTTGTTTGTCTTGCTCTATCCGATCATCAAATTACTGCACGAACTGGGGCATGCCTTTGCGATCAAACGCCATGGCGGTGAAGTCACCGAGATGGGCATCATGCTGATGGTGTTTGTCCCCATCCCCTATGTCAATGCCTATAGCGCCCTGGCCCTTGCCGATAAACACCAGCGCATCCTGGTCAGCGCCATGGGTATCATGGTCGAGACCACCCTGGCGGCCATCGCCCTGTTGATCTGGTTGAATATCGACGAGGGGACGTTGCGGAATCTGTGTCTGGGTGTGATGTTGATCGGCGGTATCTCGACATTCCTGATCAATGGTAACCCGCTGATGAAGTATGACGGTTACCATATTCTGGCCGATGCCATCGAAGCCCCCAATCTGGCGACCCGCGCCAAAAAATACCTGTCATTCAAGATCCATCAGTGGTTGTTCAAGATCGAAAAACCCGATAACGGTATTACCGATGACAATGAACGTATCTGGTTTTTCATTTACGCGATCGGCGCCTTTGTCTATCGCATCACCATTATGCTGTATATCCTGGGGATGGTGCTGGATCGGTTTTTTGCCGTGGGGGTGATGCTGGCAGGCTGGATGCTCATCATCCAGGTCATTCGGCCAGGCCTGGCCTATTTCAGGCAACTGTTCAGTTCGCCGCAGGTCGCGCCACACCGGCAGCGGGTCTACGGCGTGTTTGGCGGCCTCGGCCTGCTTGTCCTGTTAACCGTGTTCATCATCCCGGCGCCGCAGACCAGCGCCACCCAGGGGATCATCTGGCTGGCGGAAGAAATGCAGATCAAGGCCCAGTCTCCCGGCTTTATTCGCACCCTGCACGCAGAAAACAATCATGCCGTTCATCAGGGGGATGTGCTGATCGTCACGGAAGACCCCCTGCTGATCGGTCGGATCAAGGTGCTGGAGGCCAAGCTCAGTGAACTACAGGTCAAACACACCGCCAAGCGGGGCCAACACCTCGAGTCCGAACAATTCAAACAGGATATCGCCAATGCCGAGGCGGAACTCGCCCTCAACAAACAACGCCTGTCGGCACTGACCATCCGCAGCCCGGCGAGTGGCAATCTGATCATCCCCGATTATCTGGACCTGCCCGGCCAGTTTGTACAACAGGGACAGCTGCTCGGTTTTATCCTTGAGCCACAACACATCGTGGCGCAGATCATCATCGCCGAGCAGGACATCGCCCTGTTCAACCAGCAGAATTCCGAGTTTGAGATCCGCCCCGTCAGTCAGCCGGATAAAGTCATCACGGCCCGTTTTAAACAACTCATCCCCGAAGCGATCCGCCAGTTACCCTCCGCCGCCCTCGGTATCCGCGGCGGCGGTCCGATCCTGGTCGACCCGGCTGACCCAGCCGGTCGCAAGACCATCGATAAGGTTTTTCAACTGGAGTTGGCCCTGCCCGCCAATGAGGCCGCCAGTTTTATCGGCAGCCGGGTGTATGTGCGGATCCGCCATGGCAGCCAGCCCCTGGCCAGCCAATGGGGCCGTTCCCTGAAACAGCTTTTCCTCGGACGCTTCAATGCCTGATATCCCCTTCACCGCCAGCCTGTCGCTCGACGCCTATCCGGAGCGCAATGAAATCAACCATAACTGGTTTGATGAAACCGTTGCCGGGGCGCTTGGTCGACTGCGCACCCGACTCGGCCTGCACCGCGCGAAGTTTATTCAATTCCACCAGCAATTGACTGAACAGCTCAAGAAGCTCAAAGCCATGGACAGTACGGAATATGCCGAACAAATTGCCAGGCTCCGCTACGCCATGATGCGCGATGGCCTGACCGAAGAACACATCACCCGCAGCTTCGCCCTGGTTTATTACTCCATAGTCAGCAGCCTCAGGATTAAACCTTACAACGTACAAATCATGGCCGGTTGGGTCATGATGCAGGGCATGCTGGCAGAAATGGAAACCGGTGAAGGCAAGACCCTCAGTGCGACCTTCCCGGCCTGCACCGCTGCCCTGGCGAAAATACCCGTACATATTATCACCGCCAATGATTACTTGGCCAAACGTGACGCCAGGCTGATGCAGCCAGTTTATCAGGCGCTTGGACTGAGCGTTGGCGTGGTAGTCGGTGGCATGACGGAGGCCGAACGGCGTGCGGCCTATGACTGTGATGTGGTCTATTGCACCAGCAAACAACTGGCCCTCGATTATCTGCGCGACCGGCTGAAGCAGGGCTTGCAAAACAAACCCCTGCGCCGCCAATTACAGCAGCAGATCGACCAGACCGAATCGCCCGAACGATTACCCTTATTGCGCGGCCTTTGCTATGCGATTGTCGATGAGGCCGACAGTGTGTTGATCGATGATGCCCGCGTGCCGCTGATCCTCGCCCGTGAAGGGGCGGATAAAGACAGCCTGGCCGTCTACTATCAGTCTCTGGCCATGGCCGGCCTGCTGACAGAAGGCCAGGATTTTCACATCACAGCGACCGAACCCAGGCTGACACTGACTGAACAGGGCCAACAACGCCTGGGCGAACTGAACAGCGAATCCAACACCGGCTGGTCGATGACCGACGCAGAGCAACTGGTGTTACTCGCACTGCGTGCCCTGCATCTGTTAGAACGCAACAAACACTATCTGGTGAAAGATAAAACCATCCAGATCATCGACGAAAGTACCGGCCGCACGGTAGCCGACCGCAGTTGGCAAAAGGGGCTGCAACAACTGGTCGAATGTAAGGAAGACTGCGCCCTCAGCAGTGAAAAGACCGTGCTCGCCCGTATCAGTTTCCAGCGTTTCTTTCACCGTTATCTGCACCTGGCCGGGATGTCCGGTACGGCCCGTGAAGTCGCAGCTGAATTGCAAAAGATTTATGAGCTGGAAGTCGTCACCATCCCGACGCGAAAACCCAATCGGCGCAAAATGCTACCCGAGCGCGTCTATCCTCATGCCGCCGCCAAGTGGCAGATCTGCGTCAAGCGTATCAAACAAATCCATCAAAAAGGCCGTCCCATCCTGGTGGGGACTCGCACGATTAAAGACTCAGAATACCTAAGTCTGTTACTGCATAAGGCGCAATTACCCCATCAAATCCTCAACGCCCGTCAGGACGAACAGGAGGCGAAAATCATCGCCCATGCCGGCAAACTGGGACAAA
>JAHEDB010000178.1 GCA_024641465.1 Chromatiales bacterium
GCTGTAGATGTAACTTGGCCGAGCCCACCGCCGGTGCGGCATTAAAGGGCCGCCCGGCATATTCGAGGTGGGTCTTTTTGCCAATGATCTTGCGAATATGATGCTGACTGGAGAACCAGGCACCCTGATTCATGGGCTCCTCCTGACACCAGACATATTTCTTAATATTCGGGTATTTTTCCAATTGCTGTTTGAATAACTCGACCGGGAACGGATATAACTGTTCGATGCGAATAATTGCCGTATCGGTATGTTGATCCCGTTGCCGTTTATCGTGTAAGTCGTAGTACACCTTGCCGCTGCAAAGGATGATGCGATCAATAGCCTCCGGCGAATTTTCACTCTGGTCCGGGATCAGGGTTCGAAACTCACCTTCGACCAGTTCTTCAAACGGACTGGAGGCGGCCGGATGGCGCAGCAGGCTCTTGGGTGACATGACGATCAGCGGTCGCCGACATTCCATCAACATCTGCCGCCGTAATAGATGAAAGATCTGCGAGGCCGTGGTCGGCATGCAGACCTGCATATTGTGCTGTCCGCAAAGTTGCAGATAACGTTCCAGTCGGGCCGAAGAGTGTTCCGGCCCCTGGCCTTCGAGACCGTGGGGCAACAACATCACCAGGCCGCACATACGACTCCATTTTTGTTCACCGGCACTGATAAACTGATCGATCACCACCTGGGCGCCGTTGGCAAAGTCACCGAACTGGGCCTCCCAGATCGTCAGGGTGTGCGGGTCGGTGGTGGCGTAACCATACTCAAAGGCCAACACCGCCTCTTCCGACAGAACAGAGTTGATCACCAGAAAGTTTGGCTGCCCCTCAAACAGATTACGCAACGGGACATAGGCCTCGCCATCGATCTGATTATGCAGCACGGCATGACGATGAAAGAAAGTCCCACGCCCAGAATCTTGACCAGACAGTCGCACCGGAAAACCATCATGCAGCAGGGTGGCATAGGCCATGGTCTCGGCAAAACCCCAGTCCACCGGCAATTCACCCGCCGCCATCTTGATGCGGTTGTCGATGATCTTTTGCACATTCGGGTGTAATTCAAATCCCTCCGGCCGGATCTCCAGACTGGCGCTCATGCGTTGAATTAAATCAGCAGACACCGCAGTCTTCACATCCGGCAGATATTCACGGCCCACATAATCGCTCCAGTCGGAGGAATAGGCATGCTGGCTTTTATTAGCGACCATGAGTTCAGTTACCACGCTGTCACCCGCCTCAAGCAGGCCGCGGTAGTGATCGCTGATTTCCTTCACCTCGGCCTCATCCAACACGGCGTGAGCGATCAGATGTTTAGCAAACAACTCACGGGGAGTGGGATGCTGGCGAATCTTTTTATACATGATCGGCTGAGTGGCCATGGGCTCGTCGGCCTCGCTGTGGCCATGACGGCGATAACACACCATATCGATCACGATATCCTTGAAAAAGGTTGAGCGGTAATCCATCGCCAGTTTGGTAACAAACACCACCGCCTGCGGGTCATCGGCATTGACGTGCAGGATCGGAGCACCGACCATCTTGGCAACGTCACTGCTGTAAAGCGTGGAGCGGGCATCTTCCTGGTTACTGGTGGTAAAACCGATCTGGTTATTGATAATAATATGCACCGTACCCTTGGTGGAGTAACCGCGCGACTGGGACATATTGAAGGTTTCCATCACCACACCCTGACCGGCAAACGCAGCATCGCCGTGGATCACCACCGGCACCACCTTGGTGCCGGTCTTGTCCTTGCGACGATCCTGACGGGCGCGGACCGAGCCTTCAACCACCGGTGCCACGATCTCCAGATGAGAGGGATTAAAGGCCAGGGCAAGATGCACCGGACCGTGCTCGGTGAGGATGTCGGAAGAAAACCCCATGTGATATTTCACATCACCGGTACCACTGCTATTGGTTGCGTTACCTTCGAATTCCTTGAATAAGTCCGCCGGGGTCTTACCCATGATATTGACCAGCACATTAAGCCGGCCACGGTGCGCCATACTGATGGCCATTTCTTCCACACCCCGTTTGCCGGCCCGTTCAATAAGGGCCTTGAGCATAGGAATCAGGCTGTCGCCGCCTTCCAGTGAGAAACGTTTTTGACCGACATAACGGCTGTGCAGGTAACGCTCCAGCCCCTCGGCCATATTCAGGTGGGTATAGATCTTCTTTTTTGTCTCGGCGGTAAATGATGGTTTGCCACGGGTCTTTTCCAGTTGATCCTGGATCCAGCGTTTTTCCGCCGTACTGGTCAAATGCATGTATTCGGCGCCGATGGAACCGCAATAGGTGGCGTTGAGGATATCGACGATTTCCCTGAGGGTAGTCTTATCCTTGCCAACGGCCAGCGAACCGGTCTCGAACGGGGTATCGAAATCCACCTCAGATAATTCATGATAATCCAGGTCCAGTTCTGGAATGGAAAAGACCTCATGCAGGCCCAATGGGTCAAGCCGTGCCCGCTGATGCCCCCGAAAACGATAGGCATTGATCAACTGCAAGACCCGAACCTGTTTATGAATATGCTCGACACCCTGCCCCGCCGGCGCCGAACCGGTCGCGCGTCGATGCATACCCATAGTGCGAAACTGGCTGCGAATATCGTCGTGGGATATCTCCGCCTCCTGACCATTCACCTGCGGCAAGGCAGCAAAATAATCACGCCAGGCCACCGGGACATTATCCGGGTGTTGCAGATACTCTTCGTACAATTGTTCCAGATAAGCCGCGTTTAAACCGGCTAAAGGTGATGTAGCCCAAAGGGCCTGTAGCGTATTTCCCTTGCTGGTGGCCATGTTATTCCCGTTATATTTTCATGTACTCATATAAATAGCGTAGCCCACTTTGATAGTTTCGGCCGCCGGGATGATTTCTATAGTAAATCAGTGATTAGCACCTAAAACTGACCGCCATCAATAAGACAATAACACGCGTAAAGATTCCATTATGCGGAAAATCTGCTTGAATAAAATTGAATGGTGCCGGCAAGAGGAATCGAACCTCCGACCTACTGATTACGAATCAGTTGCTCTACCGACTGAGCTATACCGGCTGGACATGAAAGGCACGTTGTATCTGATTAGCGAAGCAGATACAACATGCCATGGTGTGAATTATGATGAAATAGATGCCCTGGAAAAACAAGAGGCATTAAGCGACGGTATTACGCACCCGTATAACGATGTCGATACCCGCCGCTTCGGTCCCTTCCGGCAAGGCAGGCATGTTTTCCAGACGCAGATTGCTGCCTTCGATATCCATCAACTCGCCTGAATCCACGGCAAAGAAGTGGTGGTGTTCCGAGGTGTTCGAATCGTAAAAGACCTTGCAGGGGTCCACAATCACTTCTTTGACCAGCCCCTTGCGGGCAAACAGGCCGAGGGTATTGTAGATAGTCGCCTTTGAGACCAACGGTCCGGCCTGGTTGACGATATTCAGCACCTGGTCAGCCGACAGATGTTGTGGTTTAGCAAACAGTATCTGGGCAATCTCGATCCGCTGCTGGGTCGGGGTCACACCGGCCTTTTTGAGTTGTTCAATCACAAAGGTTTTTGAACTCATGTGTAAATCATCCATATATCTTCCCTCGCTCCAAAAAGTATAGACCAGTCTTTTAGACGAAGTCTATTTCTAAAACCAGCCTTATTATACATATACATTATATGGTTTTGTAGCGATGATGGGTTCATGACCCAGCACGATATCGGCCATCAATCTGGCCGAGGCAGGGCCAAGCACCACCCCGTTGCGGAAGTGGCCGGTATTCACGTATAGACCGTGGACCCGCTGGTCGGCATATATATAAGGTGTCCCATCAGGTGAAGCTGGCCGTAAACCCGCCCAATGGTGCTCAACCTCGCAGCCGGCCAGGGCCGGTATCAAACGCCCTGCCTCGGCAATCAAGGCCTCCCGGGCCTGGGCTGTGGTCGACTTGTCGAAACCCACATCCTCCAGGGTGCTGCCTACCAACACCCGGCCATCCCGGCGGGGTATGACATAACGATCCTTGCTGAGCACGATGCGCGACAGCAGACCGGGCGGTCCCAGAAACAACAACATCTGTCCGCGCACAGGCTTTACTTCAAGACGGATCCCCAGCTGTTGCAACAGGCCTGCGCTCCAGGCGCCGCTAGTGATAATCACCTTGGATGCCGAGATCTCCTTCCCGGCAACACGCACACCACTGATGCGCCCCTGTTTGATCAGTAGTGAATCAACTTCGGCGTGTTCCAGCAATTTGACTCCGTAATGGACCAGACTACCCCGCATGGCCTTGACCAGACGGGGATTGCGTATTTGAGCCACGTCCGGCAGCCAAATCCCGTCATGGCTCACCGCCTCTAGTTGCGGCTCCAGCTGCTGCGCCCGCGCCGGCGTGACCACCTCGCAGTGCATATCATGTTGGGCCGCCCAATGGCTGGCCTCGCGTTGCTCATCGCTATCAAGGACCAGCAGGCCATTTTGGGTCCACTCCGGGTCCATGCCGCTTTCCTGGTGGATTGCATCGGCCAATTGCGGATATATCGCCTGGCTCCAGCTGGCCAGGCGGGTGACGGCCTCGTTATAGCGCCAGGGATATAAGGGCGAGATGATCCCGCCACCGGCCCAGGACGACTCCTGCCCCAGATCACCCCGCTCCAGCACGGTCACCGCCATGCCGGCCCGGGCCAGTTCCCGCGCGGTCAGCATGCCAATCAGCCCACCGCCTACGATTAAACAGTCACTCACAAATTCATCCCGGTTTTATCGTCAGGTTTTTCATAGCTGTGATTAATTACACATTTCGCGTCGATAGTAAACCGTTTGTCCGGTGAAAGGTGCGGCTTGTCGGGGCACAGGCGACAACCCCAACTCACTCGTTAATAATTACCGGCATGAGAACACAAACCGGGTTTACCTTGATCGAATTAATGGTTGTCCTTGCCATTTTTGGTATTGTGGCAGGCTTTGGGGTACCTCAAATATCTCGTATCATACAAAACAACCGCCTTGTGGCAAGCCTGAACAGTCTGTCGGCGCACCTCAGTTATGCCCGGAGTGAAGCGGTCAAACGTTCTAGCAGTGTCAGCGTTGCGCCACTCAATCCGCCGAACTGGATATTTGGCTGGCAGGTGTTTGTCGACCCAAATGCCAATGGTATTCTGGATCCGGGGGAGCAACAACTTCGTCTTGTCGATGATTTCAACATACCCAATGCAACCATTGAACCCGCAGGCAACATTGCCGTCGTTGTCACCTACGACCGTCTGGGTGTGGCTACTGACCGCCTACTGGGTGCCGATCCGGTTGCCGCCGAAAGACTCGTCATGACAGCCGCCCCGAATCCCATTCAAACCATAACGATTTCAAAAACCGGGCATGTGACTATCCCCTGAACAGGACAACATCATGAAACCCATCAACATTAAATCTCTAGATAAAAACCAGCAAGGTTTTAGCCTGTTAGAGGTGATGATCGCCTTGTTGATCTTTTCCGTAGGTCTGCTTGGGCTGGCGGGGATGCAAATGGGCGGATTGCAAAGTAATCACAGCGCCATGATGCGGACCATAGCCACCTTACAAT
>JAHEDB010000179.1 GCA_024641465.1 Chromatiales bacterium
GCCGGGACCAGTCACTAACCAGCCACAAACAGGCCTATCGGGGCTCACCTCAGCGTGTGAGCCGCGATCCTGGCGTATTTTTATATCGAATTATTCTATCTATAAACTGGACGTGGGTATAAAACCCATTGAATATTACCGGTTGTTTTGCATGTTTTAGTCAGGCATCATTCTCAATACTTGAGCGTATAACTAAAAACAATACAACGACTGGATATTTTTATGGCAACCACGGGCAGCAATCTCAAGCTTATCCATGTTAAAACCGCCTGTGAGGCCTGCCGGGTGCGGGAACTGTGTCTGCCTACCAGTCTGACCGAGGCGGACATTTCACTGGTGGATGAGCTGGTGGTGCGCCGGGAACCGCTGGAAAAGGGCGATTACCTGTACCGTACCGGTGACGATTTTCGTGGTCTCTATGCCGTGCAATACGGGGCGATCAAGACCTATGGCCTGACCCTGCAGGGCCGTGAGCAGGTCACCGGTTTCCATCTGGCGGGGGAGGTGCTGGGACTGGACGCCATCGATCAGGAGGTCCACCCCTGTAATGCCATCGCCCTGGAAAAGACCGAGGTCTGTCAGCTGCCGTTTGATAAACTCGAGCAATTAACACAATCTCTGCCGGGCCTGTCGCACAACCTGTCGCGGGTGATGAGCCGCGAGATCCTCCGCGAACAGCATGTACTGATGATGCTGGGTGGGACCACCGCCGAGCAGCGTATCGTGCGTTTTATCCTCAATCTGCAAAAACGCATGGCGCAACGCGAGATCATGGGCCACAGTTTTCGGTTTTGCATGTCGCGGCAGGACATCAGTAACTATCTGGGACTGGCGCTGGAGACCGTGAGTCGCCAGTTTACCCACCTCCAGGAAAAGCAGATCATCGATATCCAGAATCGCCATATCACCATTTTGCAACCGGAAGCACTGCAAAAGCTTGCCGACTAGCCACTCCGGCTAAAAAACCCCCAAAGTCCTTTTTTAGCCAAGTTGATCCAGATCAAAGAGGTTCGACTTGATCTGTCTATATCTTTAGCGGTATACGTCTGGACTATAACGATTTATAAAAGACAGCAGGAGGGTGGTGTGAGTAAAAATTATATGACGCTGATGGGCTTATTGATGGTCGCCCTCATCAGCACAGGGTGTAGCAAGGGATCCGATACCACCTCAACATCACGATCTTCTGCAAAATCAACCGCCAGCGCCCCCGTTGTCGACCCCGCCCTCGCCTTCAAGGGCGAAGAGATCTATAACCAGAATTGCATTTTCTGTCACCAGGAAGACGCCATCGGTAAACCGGGTACCGCGCCGTCCCTGACCAACAAGGAATTCCTGTCGATAGCCCCACTCGATTTTCTGACCCGGACCATCGAAAACGGCCGGGCCGGTACCGGCATGCCGCCCTTTGGTCACCTGGGTAAGGACAAGATCGAGGCGGTGATCGCCTTCCTCCGTTCCCATGCCACCTTGCCGGATCGTATCAAGGAGGTGGATTCACAAGCCGTTAATCAGGGCGACCCGCGTTTTGGCGAAACCTGGTTTCATCAGATCTGCTCCAGCTGCCACGGCCCGGAAGGCAATGGGTATGCCGCCGGGGGTACCGGCACCGCCATCGGCAAGGCTGGATTTCTGGATACCGTCTCCGATGGATTTATTCGGGTCTCAATTAAAGAGGGTCGCTCTAATACGCGCATGCGGGCCTTTTTCGGGCCCAAGGGCCTGGCCAATCTGACGGATCGGGAAATCGACGATATCATCGCCTATCTGCGCACCGTGCCCAGCAAAAATTAATCCAGGAGACTTATTTATATGAAACGCTTCAAGATGACACGCCGGGACTTTCTCAAGAGCAGCAGTTTTATCACCGGCTCTGCGGCGGGCGCCAGTCTGTTTGTCGGGGATAACCCGGAACTCGAGGCCGCCACGGTCGAGGCGGCCACCCCCGGTGTGAAACGCAGCACCGCCCTGGCGCAGTGCCCCTATTGCGGCGTGGGCTGCGGCACCGTCATCCAGGTGGAGAACGGCAAGATCGTCTCGATGCGTCCCGACAAGGACCATCCCACCAACTATGGCCTGCAATGCATCAAGGGCCTGACCGCGGCGGAGCCGATCTATGTGGATCGCATGGAAGGGGATTCCTATGTGCGCAAGGACGTATGGGCCGAGTGGAACAAGCCGGGCCACGGCAACCTGGACTATGTGAGCAAGACCAAGGGTTCGTTTGACGAAGAACACTTTGTGCGGGTGCCGTATAAAAAGGCCTCGGACATGGTGGCGCACAAGGTCGCCCACCTCGCCAAAAAATACGGCGGTAACTCCATCTCCCTGTACGGCTCCGGTCAGCTGACCATGGAAGGCCAGTACCTGGAAAACCTGTTTATGAAAGGTGTGCTGGGTTCCAACACCATCGAGGCCAATGCCCGCATGTGCATGACCTCGGCGGTCACCGGCTACTTTGCCACCCTCGGCTCGGATACCCCGCCGCTGGCCTATGACGACATCGAGCTGGCCGACATGGTGCTGCACTTCGGCCACAACGCGCGTGAGTCGCACCCGATCATCTTCTGGCGTATCGCCGATCACAAAAAGAAAAACGATATCCCCACCGTGGTGGTGGACCCGCGTTACACCGGCACCGCCAAGGGCTATAGCGATATCAATCCCAACAACTCGGTCCATTTGCCGGTGTTGAATGGCGACATCAGCCTGCTGAACTCCCTGGCCCATGTGTTGTTGAAGGATCACGATGATGTGATCGACTGGGAATTTCTCAAACACCACGTCTTTGGCTGGCAGGAATATGTCGATGAGGTGAAGAAAAACTACAGCCCCGAACAGGTGCAGGACCGCATGGGCACCACGGAAGTGACCCCGGAGCTGATCCGTAAGGTCGCCGGTATGATGGCCGATGCAACCCGCAAGCGCCTGTCGCGTGGTAAGGACGGTCACGGCGGTGTGATCATCATGTGGGGTATCGGTTATAACCAGCACATCCACGGTCAGCACAATGTGATCTCGGTGATCAACCTGCTGACCCTGACCGGCAACCTGGCCAAGCCGGGTTGCGGGCCGTTCTCCATGACCGGTCAGCCCAACGCCATGGGCGAGCGCTTTACCGGCGGCCTGACCGGCCGTCTGCCGTTCAATCAGCCGCTGGAAAATGATTTGCACCGCAAGCACATCGCCAGCCACTGGAAGGTACCGGAGAAGAACCTGATCAATGCCATGAATTCGCAGAACCCGGGGTTTGCGGTTGGTATGATGGAACGCGCCCTGAAGGACGAGGTCAAGGCCATGTTCCTGGTGTACGCCACGCACATTGACCTGCCGGATCTGGACAACCTGGTGCGGCCGGCGCTGAGCAAGACCTTCAATGTGGTGCAGGAGATCTATCGCCACGCGCCGAACAATCTGTACGCCGATGTGATCTTTCCCGCCGCGACCTGGGGTGAGGTGCAGGGTGTCTACATCAGCTCCGAGCGACGCATCAATATCTGCGACAAGGCCGCCGAGCCGCCACCCGGTTGTCGTCCCGACCTCGATATGGTGATCGACAAGGGCATAGAGATCGCCGATCTGCTTGGACTGGATGGTAAGAAGATCTTCCCCTGGAAAAAGGGCAAGGATGGTTTTGTCGATGTCGAGGAGATCTTCCGCGACATCATCCGCGCCAGCAAGGGCACCGATACGGACCTGAGTGGTATTCTTGACGTCGAAAGAAAGGACGGCATCAGTCCCTATGAACAACTGCGCCGCCTGCGCGGTATCCAGTGGCCGGCACCGACCTATTCCATCGCCAAGGGTGGTGGTGCGCACCGCCGCTTTATGGCGCAGGAGGGGGTGTGGAACAACCGGCCCTACGGTTATTTTCGCACCATGGACGGCAAGGTGCACATGAAGATCTGCAAACAGGATTATTCACAACGCGAGGCCATTACCCGCAAGCTCATGGAATTCGGTCATGTGCAGGGCCTCTATACCATCGATAATATCCCGCTGCTGAAACAGGCGCGCGACATGGGTTTGACCCCGGACATCACCGATGATGATCAGCGCGGTCTGGCCTGGGACAAGGTGCCGAAGGAAAAATATCCTTACTGGCTGGGCCTGGGCGTGGTGTATGAGCACTTCCACACCGCCAAATCCAATCGCAGCCCGACCACCCGTCGCCTGGTGCCCGAGATGTATGTCGAGATGCACGCGGATGATGCCAAAGACCTGGGTATCAAGGACGGTGATAAGGTGCGATTGGTGACACGCCGCGGTTCGTTTGAGGCCAAGGCGCAGGTCGGCACCAACAGCCTGGTCAAACCGGCGCGCAACAGTGTGCCGCGCGGCTATATGTTCAGCCCCTGGAATCTGTCGGTGGCCGACAGTGCCGATCCGAAAAAGAACAAGTGGCTGGTGAACAGTACCTCCAGCCGGATCTGGGATGTGGTCTCCGGGCAGGTCGACTTCAAGAAACTCGCCTGTCGTATTGAAAAAGTTTAGTCTCCGAGTAGTGAGCTACACGGGGTCCTGGTAAGGTGTGGGACCCCGTGTAATCACACCACTTATGTATCGTCGCCGCTTCCTCCAATCTCTCGCTGCCGCCGGACTGTCATCGCTTATCACCAGTGAACCGATGGCCGCACGGCAACAAACCTCGATGCGTTTTTTGCGGCCACCCGGTGCGGTCACTGAAGCGGAGTTTGAGTCACGCTGTATTCGCTGCGGTCAGTGTGGCGAGGCCTGTCCCAATCGTTGCATCCTGTTTTTTCAAAATGAAAACGGCCTGAGCTCCCTCGATACGCCGTATATCATCCCGCGCGAACAGGCTTGTATCCTGTGTATGAAGTGCGGTGAGGTTTGCCCGAGCGGGGCGATTCAACCCATCGAGCACGAGGCCGGGGTCATTTTGCAGTATGTCAAAATGGGCCAGGCGAGGGTCGATGAACAACTCTGTCTGTCCTTTCAGGGCAAGACCTGCGGCGTGTGTTATCGCGCCTGTCCGTTGCAGGATATCGCCATCAAGATCGGTCGGCTGGAACAACCCCATGTCACCGCGGCCTGTGTCGGTTGCGGTCTGTGTGAACGCTCCTGCATCCAGATCCCGCAGGCGATTCGCATTATCCCCAATCAAATTCGCAAGCAGGTGGTATGAACTGGCCGGCGCAACTGAATAAACTCCGCTGGCTGATGCTGAGCCTGGTGATGCTGTTGTTGATCCTGTTGCCCTTCCTGCACCTGTATCAGACCTATGCCGCCGCCCACGCCTATGACCTGTTGGCGCCGTCGGAGAAACTGATCTATGACAGCATGGAATGGCTCAGCCAAGCCTTTGTTAAGGATCCGGTGGAGGGGCTGAACGCACTGAAGGGCACCACCTGGTCGGGCCGCCTGTTTGGCCTGCAACTGAGTGACCCCTTATCGCTACTCGGTCAGATCACGGCGAGCAAGACCTGGTACTGGCCGTTTGTGCTGACCGCGCTGTTGCCGATTGTACTAACGATGTTATTCGGCCGCTTCTATTGCGGCTGGATCTGCCCCGCCACTTTTCTATATG
>JAHEDB010000180.1 GCA_024641465.1 Chromatiales bacterium
GCCCCGCGCCCTGGCCGCCTTTATCACCGGCGGGCTGCTAGCCCTGGCCGGTGCCTTGTTACAGGTCCTGTTGCGCAATCCCCTTGCCGACCCCTATGTGCTGGGTGTCTCCGGTGGCGCCGCCGTCGCCGCCCTGCTGGCGATCATGGTCGGCGCCAGCGGGTTGGTGATCTCGGGCAGCGCCTTCATCGGCGCACTGTGTTCGATGTTGCTGGTATTTGGCCTGGCCCACGGCCAGGGTAGCTGGACACCCACCCGTCTGCTGTTAACCGGCATCGTGCTGGCCGCCGGTTGGGGGGCGATGATCAGTTTTATCCTCACCATCAGCCCCGATCAAACCTTACGCAGCATGCTGTTCTGGTTGATGGGTGATCTGGGTTATGTGCAAACCAATACCCTGGGTTTTGTTGTTCTGACCCTCGGCCTGTTGATCAGCCTGCCGATTGCCAGAAGCCTGAATATTCTCACCCAGGGTGAACTACAGGCGGCCTCGCTTGGAGTCGAAACGCAGCGCTTGCGCATCGTGGTCTATCTGCTGGCCTCGATGTTGACCGCCACGGCCGTGACCATGGCCGGCAGTATCGGCTTTGTCGGGCTGGTGGTGCCGCACCTGATCCGCATGATGGGCTTTAGTGATAACCGTGTGCTGCTGCCCGCCGCCACCTTGTTCGGTGGCAGTCTGTTGATCCTGGCCGATACCCTGGCACGGACCATTATCGCGCCGCAACAATTACCGGTCGGGGTGATCTCGGCCGCCATCGGTGTACCGCTGTTTTTATTCCTGTTGTATCGCGGTCAGGTGCAACGCCTGTGAAAGCCTTACTCGAAACCCACAGCCTGTCGGTTGAGATTGGCGGCAAGACCATCTGCCACGGCCTGGATCTGCAAATCACCGCGCAGCAATCATGGGCGATCCTCGGCATGAACGGCGTTGGCAAGACGACCCTGTTGCACACCCTGGCCGGTTTGCGCGCGCCACAGACCGGCGCTGTTGAATTGTGTGGTATGGATATGGCGCAGCTTAATAAGCGCCGGATCGCACAAACACTTGGCCTGTTATTACAGGACTATGAGGACGCCTTTCCCGGTACGGTCATGCAAACCGTACTGACCGGCCGTCACCCACACATGAGTAACTGGCAATGGGAGAGCGCCGAGGATATCCGTATCGCCGAACAGGCGCTGGCCTTTGTCGAGATGAAGGAGTTTGCCGAGCGTTCGATCTTAACCCTGTCGGGTGGCGAGCGTCGCCGCGTCGCCCTGGCCAGCCTGCTGTGTCAGCAACCGGCTATCTTGTTACTGGATGAACCGACCAATCATCTCGACCTGCGCTATCAACATCGTTTGCTCGATGGTCTGACCACACAGCTCCGGCAACAGGCCAAGGCCGCCATCATGATCATGCACGACGTCAATCTGGCCATGCGCTATTGCGATCATGCCTTGTTGTTGTTTAATGATGGAGACTTTATTGCAGGATCTTGCAAGGAAGTCATGACCGTGAACAGCCTCTCAAGACTTTATGACTATCCAATGCAGAGTGTGAAACAGGGTAATAGCGAGATCTTTATCCCGGCCTGAATGACTACCCGACGCGCTTGCTGATCCCGGCGGCCGGTACGGTCTCCGTTTCCAGCCAGTCAAACAGCGGTTGCCAATGTTTTTGATCGACCTTGGCGCGATGATCCCACATCTCGTGAATGCTGATGCCATGTCCCGCCGCACGCACATAGTGTTGCGTATCACGAATGCTGGTAATGAAGGGCAATTTCAGGGTATTCAAAAAACGTTGCAGGGCATTATAAACCGTGGTGTTCTTCTTGACCCGATTGGCGACCACCCCGACATGGATACCGGTCTGTCGCACCTTACCGATCAACAGCAGGTCTTCGATAAAACGGGTCGCGGCGTGGATGTCGATATGTGAAGGCAGGACGGGAATGACAATCGTGTCGATCTGGCGGAGATAATCCAGCACCTGATGACCTATCACCCCGGCCGGTGCGTCAAACACAACCCGTTCAGTGCCGGCAGGCACGCGTAAGGCCCAGGTGCTGGTGACGTTCATGCTGAGATTTTTATGTGCATCGACCCCCGCAATGGCAGGACGATTTTTACTGCGCTGTGATAACCAGCGCATGCTGGAGGCCTGGGGATCATAATCGATCAGCGCCGTATTGAATCCACCACAGGCATAGTGGCTGGCCAGGGTCGTGGCTATGGTTGTCTTGCCACAACCCCCTTTACTGTTCAGAACCAGTATACGTCGCATCGTCCTCATCATCCCTTACGCAATTTCCATACAAGATACTGTATTTTAGACCACCCTGCTTATTTATTAAACAGTGGTGTGCAATACATCACAGTTCGTCCGGGGAATAACATAACCGTGATAACGACTGTTCAATCTGTAGCCACAAAAATTCACAATTATCACGCCAGTCCTGACCTGTATGATTGACAGCCACAGACCTCACCCCTAGACTGGCGCGGTAATTTGCTTCAGGTGTTCCGGCGATATCATCGTCGGAATGAAACGGGAAGCCGGTGACCCAGATAATGGGGATCCCGGCGCTGCCCCCGCAACGGTAAGTGAGACCAACTGAATCACACCGCCACTGTGCCATGGCATGGGAAGGCGATTCAGCCGGAACAAAGATTCCACTCACGAGCCCGGAGACCGGCCTGAAGTTGTTCGGGTGTGTCGCGGAGGGCGAGACCGACGGGATTATTCACCTCCAATTCCGTATCTTTTCCTCCACGCACGAAAGTACCCCACGCGGGTGAGCGTTTTAATCGAGGAAACTAACATAATGAAATCCTATTTAACCGGCCTGCTTGGCAGCGCCGTGCTTGTCACAAGTGTATCCACCCTCCATGCTGAAGAACAAAGTCCGGTGATCGTCACGGCCACGCGTACCGCGCAGACCGCCGATGCGTCGCTGGCCTCCGTCACCGTCATTACGGAAGCGGATATTCAACGCAGTCAGGCCAGCAGTATACAGGACCTGTTACAGGGTTACGCCGGGCTTGATTTTCGCAACAACGGCGGCGCCGGCAAGACCACCAGTCTGATCATGCGCGGCACCAATTCCACTCATGTACTGGTCATGATCGACGGTATCCGGGTCGGCTCTGCCACGTCGGGCACCGCTTCGTTCCAGGATATCCCTGTCTCACAAATTGAACGCATTGAGATAGTCCGCGGCCCACGCTCATCGCTGTATGGCTCCGAGGCCATCGGCGGCGTGATCCAGATCTTTACCAAAAAAGGCCATCGCAGCAAGGCCACCAACCTGAGCGCCGGGATGGGCAGTTACGGTACCGAAAGTTACTCGCTGGGTGTGGAAGGGAGTAATGACAAACACAGCTACAGTATCAAGGCAGCAAAATTCAAGACCGAAGGCTTTAATGCAAAACAGGGTACGGAACCGGATGATGACGGTTATAAAAATGACTCCGTCAATCTGAACTACAAGCTCCGCTTTGGACAAACCTCCGACCTGGCGGTGAATATCCTGCGTGCGGAAGGCGCAAACAAATACGATGGCACGAGTGTCAATCAGGCGGAATTCGTCCAACAGGCAGCCGGTTTAAACCTGAAGGTATCCCCGGTGAATTCCTGGAATATGTCCCTGCAGGCGAGTCAAAGTCGGGATGAGTCAGACAATTACCTCAATGGCATATTCAAGACCCGTTACAACACCCGGATCCAGCAGACCTCGTGGCAAAATGATTTTGTTCTCAACACCAGCAATATCTTTACCCTTGGCGCCGACTACCGTGTCGATGAAGTCGACAGCAGCGTGGCATACAAGGAAAAGAGCCGGGACAATAGTGGTGCCTTCCTGCAACACCAGTGGTCAGGCGCCACAAACGATATCATTATTGGTCTGCGCTACGATGACAACGAGGCTTATGGAACGCATACCACGCAGAACATTGGCTGGGGATATAACCTGAGCGAAACATACCGGTTCACCGCGGCATACGGAACCGCCTTTTCCGCACCGAGCTTTAATCAGCTTTATTACCCGGGATATGGCGTCGCCACGCTCAAGCCGGAGGAATCAGAAAGTTATGAGCTTGGCTTGCGCTCGAAATACAGCTGGGGGCAATGGGACATCCACGCCTATCGCACCAACATTGAGAATATGATTGGTGGATATCCGCCAGCCAATATCAATCAGGCAGAAATCAATGGCCTTGAGCTGCGTCTGTCCGGCACACTTATGGGTATGCAACAACAAGTTGATCTGAGTTACACCGACCCGCGCGATACCGCGACAGACAAAATACTCGCACGCCGCAGCCGGAAATCCCTGCGCTACAGCCTCGACAGCAACACAGGGAATCTTGCGTATGGCGCCACTATCATTGGCCAGGGTGAACAGTATGATGATGCCGCAAATACCAAAAAAGTCAGTGGTTACGGCCTGCTCAACCTGCGAGCCAGCTACGCACTAGGCAAGGAATGGTCGCTGCGCGCCAAGATCGATAATGCCCTCGACAAAAAATATGAAAGCATACAAGATTATAACCAGGCCGGTATGACGGTATTTGCCTCCATCAACTACCAGGGCCTGTAGGCAACACAGGGGCGGGGCATGAAACTTCAAACACAACATCGATTGACGGTTTTCATTGCCCTGTCCCTGTCTCTTCATCTCGTCTGGTTTATCGGCCAGCGGAACTGGTCACTCCATCCCCCGCAACAGGATGATAGCCAGATGTCGATCCACATCAGTGGCCCGCAAACGCCTGCTCAGGTACAGAAAAAACCGTCGAGTAATGAAACACCACTCACCCGCGAAGCCGAGACACTGACAGAAGATAAACCGCAAGCCCGTTCACCGACAAACTCATCGGTTCTACAGCAAACCAACCAACTGAACCGCGCCAGGATCATCGGCCAGATCAGACAAAGGCTGCAACAACACTTTTTTTATCCCCGACTGGCGCGCCAGCGAGGTTGGCAGGGACAGGTACTGCTTGCCTTCCGGCTGGATGGGGCAGGCAGTATTCAACACGTTCACGTTAAACACAGTTCCGGTTACGCGATCCTCGATGACTCGGCCATTGCCGCCATGCAGCAAGTGGGTCAGATTCATCAAGACGACATCGGCCTGTTTGAACGGATCGGGCAACTGGAAATCCCGATCATCTATCGACTCGAGGGATAAACCATGGGCAATCGCTTATCAAAGATTTACACCCGCACCGGCGACAAAGGCACCACCGGCCTCGGTGACGGTTCACGCGTCGAGAAGGATGATATCCGCGTCGAGGCCTTTGGCAGTGTCGACGAACTCAACAGCAGTATCGGCACGATACTGGCCTGTGCGATACCGGAAACCATCCAGACCTGTCTCACCGACATCCAACACGACCTGTTCAATCTCGGTGGTGAACTCTGCATCCCCGGCCACACCATGCTGTCGGAAAAAGATACGACCCGACTGGAGAATAGACTCGATCACTTCAATGCCGATCTGCCGGCCCTGAAGGATTTCATCTTACCCGCCGGTGGTGTGGCGACCTC
>JAHEDB010000181.1 GCA_024641465.1 Chromatiales bacterium
TCAGCGGTTTTATCCAGGCCGCCCGTGAACACAAGGCGAGACAACAACCCCAAACGGTGAAGGCATGAAGTTATGCGGTTTTGAGGTCGGTATCGATCAGCCCTTTTTTCTGATCGCCGGTCCGTGTGTGATCGAAAGTGAGCAACTGGCGCTGGATACCGCCGGACAGCTAAAGGAGATCACCGCCAAACTGGGCATTCCGTTTATCTATAAATCCTCCTTCGACAAGGCCAACCGCACCTCCACGCAAAGTTTCCGTGGCCTGGGCCTGGAAGAGGGCTTGCGTATCCTGCAGGAGGTGAAGGATCAACTCGATGTACCGGTACTGACCGATGTGCACGAGGATACCCCGTTGGCCGAGGTGGCCTCGGTGGTCGATGTATTGCAGACCCCGGCCTTCCTGGTGCGGCAGACCAATTTTATCCAGAACGTGGCAAGGCAGGGTCTCCCGGTCAACATCAAGAAGGGCCAGTTCCAGGCGCCCTGGGACATGGGCAACGTAGTCGCCAAGGCGCGCGAAGTGGGTAACGATCAGATCATGTTGTGTGAACGGGGCGCCTCGTTCGGTTACAACACCCTGGTATCGGACATGCGCGGCCTGGCCATCATGCGCCAGACTGGTTGCCCGGTGGTGTTCGATGCGACCCATTCGGTGCAACAACCCGGCGGGCAGGGCGGCACCTCTGGTGGGCAACGTGAGTTTGTGCCGGTACTGGCACGCGCTGCCATCGCCGCCGGTGTGTCGGGTCTGTTTATGGAGACTCATCCCGATCCGGCCAAGGCCTTGAGTGATGGTCCTAATGCATGGCCTTTGCCGATGATGGAACAATTACTAACAACCCTGCAGCAACTGGACAAAACCGTCAAGGCGGCAGGATTTATTGAAACTGAATTGATGAAATAAGAGAAAAAGCGGAGAGAGTTACGACGATGTCGAGCAGCAAGATTAAGAAAATTATAGGTAGAGAGATTATTGATTCACGTGGCAACCCCACCGTTGAGGCCGATGTGATCCTCGAATCCGGTATCATGGGCCGCGCTGCGGTGCCGTCCGGGGCCTCGACCGGCGCCCGCGAGGCGATTGAGTTACGCGACGGGGACAAAAAACGTTTTGGCGGCAAGGGTGTGCTGAAGGCCGTGGGCCATGTGAACAATGAACTGGCCAAGGCGCTGATCGGAAAAGACGCCAGCGATCAACAGGGCATCGATGACATTATGCTCAAGCTCGACGGCACCCATAACAAGAGCAAGCTGGGCGCCAATGCCCTGCTGGCTGTGTCGATGGCCTGCGCCCGGGCTGCTGCCGCCAACGCCGGTAAACCCCTGTACGAATATCTTGCTACCGAGTCGTCGTTTAAGATGCCGGTGCCGATGATGAACATCATCAATGGCGGCTCGCATGCCAACAACAGTATCGATCTGCAGGAATTCATGATCATGCCGGTGGGCGCGCCAAGTTTCAGTGAGGCCATTCGCCAGGGCGCCGAAGTCTTTCATGCCCTGAAGAAAGTGCTGGATGATAAGGGCATGAATACCGCCGTGGGTGATGAAGGCGGCTTCGCGCCAAATCTGCCGTCCAATGAATCGGCGATTGAAGTTATTCTGGAAGCTATCGCCAAGGCCGGTTACACGGCCGGTAAAGATATCTACATCGCCATCGACGCGGCGAGCAGTGAATTTTATAAAGACGGTAAATATGTGCTGGCCTCGGAAGGCAAGAGTCTCACAGCCAGTCAATTCATCGATGTGCTGGAAGACTGGGTCAACAAGTACCCGATCATCAGTATCGAAGACGGTCTGGCGGAAGATGACTGGGCCGGCTGGAAGGAACTGACCGAACGTCTGGGCAAGAAGATACAACTGGTCGGTGATGATCTCTATGTCACCAACACCGAGATCTTCAAACAAGGGATCGACAAGGGCATTGCCAATTCCATTCTGATCAAGGTCAACCAGATCGGCACCCTGACCGAAACCCTGGCCGCCATCGACATGGCCAAGAAGGCCGGTTACACCGCAGTGATCTCGCATCGCTCCGGTGAAACGGAAGACACCATCATTGCCGACCTGGCGGTGGCCACCAGCTCCGGCCAGATCAAGACCGGCTCCATGTCGCGTTCGGATCGGGTCGCCAAATATAACCAGTTATTACGTATCAATGAGGCCCTGGGTGCAAAGGCCACTTTCCCCGGCATGAAAGCGTTCTATAATTTGAACAAGTAACCACGATGGAGCAAGCGTGCGCATCATAACAGGCATTCTGATATTGTTGTTTGCACTCCTGCAATACGATCTCTGGGTCGGCGAGGGCAGCCTCGCCTCGGCCTGGCATCTGAAAAAATCCGTTAGCGCGCAACAAAAGCAAAACGATATCCTCAAGGAACGCAATGCGGCCCTGGGCGCCGAGGTAGTGGATCTCAAACAGGGACAGGACGCCATCGAGGAACGAGCCCGCAACGAGCTGGGCATGATCAAGGACGGTGAGACCTTTATTCAGGTGGTGGAGTAATTTCGTTTCTTTTTAACCGCCAAGACGCCAAGGCCGCCAAGTTTTATAATTCATTTTTTCTTGGTGTACTTGGCGTCTTGGCGGTTCATGGTTTTTAGCAAAGATGACAGGATCCATGAGCGCAAATTATTGGGCCATCATACCCGCCGCAGGTATTGGTAAACGCATGGGCAGTGACATCCCCAAGCAATACCTGTCCCTGCATGACCGGACCATTATAGAGCATACCCTGCAACGACTCTCACAGATCGATCTGCTTAAAGGTATTGTGGTGGCGATCGCCGAGGGGGACCCCTGGTGGCCGGAATTGAGTATCGAAATCAGCAAGCCATTGAAAGTAGTGAAGGGCGGTGCTGAGCGCTGTCATACGGTACAAAATGCCTTGCAGGCTTTGCGTGGCGAATGCACCGCCGATGACTGGGTGCTGGTACACGATGCGGCACGGCCCTGTGTACGAACTGGGGATATTCGTTTATTGATCAACACGCTCTCACAGCATGATGTTGGTGGATTGCTGGGGATGCCGGTGCGCGATACCATGAAAAGGGCGGATGAAAAAAATCGTATCACACAGACTGTTGAGCGCAATGGCCTGTGGCATGCACTGACACCGCAAATGTTTCGCTATGGTGTTTTATCACACGCGCTGGACAAAGCCCTGGCCGATCAGTTCCTGGTCACCGACGAGGCCTCGGCCATGGAACATGCCGGTTATACCCCGCTGATGGTGGAAGGTCACGGCGATAACATCAAGATCACCCGTCCCGAGGATCTAACCCTGGCGGGTTTTTATCTGCAAAACCAGCAGGAACAATACATTAATACACGTGCTGACGGGATGGCCGATGGAGGTTAAATGCTGCGTATAGGACAGGGTTTCGATGCCCACCGTTTCAAAGACGGTGACAAACTGATCATCGGCGGCGTGACCATTCCCTATGACAAGGGTATGGAGGCCCATTCCGACGGCGATGTTTTGATCCATGCCCTGTGCGATGCGCTGTTAGGTGCCCTGGCCCTGGGTGATATCGGCAAACACTTTCCCGATAACAGTGCGGACTATAAAGATATCGATAGCCGTATTTTATTACGCGGTGTGATGGATCTGGTAGAAGAAAAAAATTACCGGCTTGGCAATGTCGATATGACCATCATCGCCCAGACGCCGAAGATGGCCCCGCATATTCCCGCCATGCGAGAAAACCTGGCGGCCGACATGCAGACCGGGATCGAAAATGTCAGCATTAAGGCCACTACCACCGAGAAGATGGGCTTTACCGGGCGCGGTGAAGGCATCGCTGCACAGGCGGTGGTGGTATTGCAAGCAAAAGATTCGATTTAAACCCTCAAACACAAAACACATCAACCGCCAAGACGCCAAGCACGCCAAGAATAATCATTTGAAAACTTTGTGTCCTTGGCGCCTTGGCGGTTGATATTTTGGATTTAAAAATAAACTGGAATGCTGAAAGTGCAATCAAACACAACTAATTCTGAAGTCAATGATATAAAGCTTGAACAACTGGCCTACGCCTGGCCGTGTTTGAATGCCTCGGCGCTGTGGCGTTGCAGGCCGGAAGATTTTCAGGTTTTTGAGGAACTGGGATTTGAACCCGACGGTAGTGGTGAGCATGTGTTGTTACAGATCCAGAAGCGGGATGCCAATACCGAATGGATAGCCCGCAAGCTGGCCCGCTTTGCCGGAGTGCCGCCGGTCGATGTCAGTTTTGCCGGTCTGAAGGATCGCTTTGCCGTTACCACCCAGTGGTTCAGCGTGCGTCTGGCGGGTAAGACCAATCCTGATTGGGATGCCTTTGCCGATGAGGAGGCCCGTGTGCTGCAATGGCATTTGCATCAACGTAAGTTAAAACGCGGTAGCCTGAAGGCGAATCGTTTTACCGTAATTTTGCGTGAGTTGCAGGGCGATCAGGCCGAACTGGAACAGCGTCTGCAACAGATCAGTGAACAGGGTGTACCGAATTATTTTACCGAACAGCGTTTTGGTCGGGATGGGCAGAATATCGACATGGCCAGACAGATGCTGGTTGATAATAAGCGTATCAATGATCGACACAAACGCGGTCTGTATCTGTCGGCGGCCCGTTCCCTGTTGTTTAATCATGTGTTGAGTGAACGTGTGGCGGCGGGAAGCTGGAACAAAATATTACCCGGTGAGGATGTCCTGCTGAGCGGTTCGCGTAGCCATTTTATCGCTGAGGTCGTGGATGAAACTATCGAACGTCGTTTAGCGGAATGGGATATCCACCCGAGTGGTCCGCTAGTAGGCGAGAATGATCGGGTCATCGAGACAGCGGTGACTGCAATGGAACGGGGCTATCTGGCTGATTATCGGGAATGGTGTGAGGGCTTGATCAAGGCTCGCCTGAAGTCGGAGCGACGCTCACTGCGTAGTCGGGTGATGGACCTGCAATGGGATTTCGAGAGTAAAGGGCAATTGCTGCTCAGCTTTACACTCGACAAGGGTTGTTATGCCAATGGTGTGATCCGCGAGTTGCTGGATGCGAAGACGCTTACGAAGCAATCTTGAATTGGGAGATCAAATCCTGTAACTGTATGGCCAGCTTGGCCAGTTCATCGCTGGATCGAGTGGTCTGTCGGGAACCTTCCGCTGTTTTTTCCGAGGCCATGCTGATGCTGGTGATGTTTTTGTTCATCTCTTCCGCTACCGAACTTTGTTCTTCAGCAGAACTGGCGATCTGATTATTCATTTCACTGATGGTGGTCACTGCACGGGTGATGGCGTCCAGGGCCTCAGCCGCTTCATTGGCCTGTTCGACGCCTTTTTGCGCCTTCTCACGACCTTTTTTCATCACGGCCACGGCATTTTGGGCGCCACCCTGCAGTCGCACGATCATTTGTTCAATTTCTTCGGTTGATTTGTGAGTTCGACTGGCCAGTGTCCTGACCTCATCGGCGACCACTGCAAAGCCGCGCCCTTGCTCACCGGCCCGTGCAGCTTCTATCGCGGCATTCAGGGCCAGCAGGTTGGTCTGTTCGGC
>JAHEDB010000182.1 GCA_024641465.1 Chromatiales bacterium
TGGAGGATCGACTGGAATTGATCCAGTCAGACCTGTTTTCGGCCTTGCAGGGGCGGCGCTACGATATTATTGTCAGCAATCCACCCTATGTGGATGCCGAAGACATGGCCGAGCTGCCGGCGGAGTTTCGCCACGAGCCGGAACTGGGCTTGACGGCGGGGGAGCAGGGGCTGGACCTGGTGATCCCGATGCTGGCCCAGGCCTACGACCACCTCAACCCCGGCGGAATCCTGGTGGTGGAGGTGGGTAACAGTATGGAGGCCCTGCAGGCCCGTTTCCCCGAGGTGCCCTTTACCTGGCTGGAATTTGAGCACGGTGGCCACGGTGTATTTTTGCTCGATGCGGCTACCCTGGCGCAACACCGGCAGAGTTTTTTATCAGTAAATGAATGAGAGGTTTTAACATGGGTATGGATCGGCCATCAACACAGGCAGCGTATATCGAACTGGTCAGTCAGGCCTTGATCGATGTGGAGGAGCTACGCAGCTCCATCGAATATGATGAGGAATTCATGGGCGGCGCCCTGAGTGTTGCCGAAAAGCTGGAGAATAACCTGCGTGCCCTGTACGCCTCCATGATCGGCGGTTCCTATCAATTTGCCGATGAGGATCTGGACTTTATGGCGGTGGTCAATACCACGCCGGAGATCTGGTTACCCTTCAAACCCCTGCTGCGACTGATTAACCAGACGCACCGCAAGGGACTGGAAGTTGAGGGAAATTGATCAATATCAAATAGACCTGCCCGGGAAATGGGTAGTCTGCTAAACCGAGTTGTCTAGAGTGGGTGCTATGTCTGAAATTATTTTTGATCCGGATCTGATTCGTCGCTATGACAAGGCGGGGCCACGTTATACCTCCTATCCCACCGCGGTACAGTTCCACGAAGGTTTCGCCGAACGTGAATACAAGGACTATGCCATCAACAGCAATGCCGGTGGACAGCCCCTGTCGCTGTATTTTCACCTGCCGTTTTGCGATACCGTGTGTTTTTATTGCGCCTGCAACAAGATCGTTACCAAAAATCGCAAACGCTCGGCACCCTATCTGCAACGCCTGTATCGGGAGATCGCCATGCAGGCGGCCCTGTTTGATCAACAACGTGAGGTCACCCAGTTACATTGGGGCGGGGGTACACCCACCTTCCTGAGTCACGACGAAATGCGTGAACTGATGGCCGAGACCCGCCGTTATTTCAAATTACTGGATGATGACAAGGGCGAGTATTCCATCGAGATCGATCCGCGTGAGGCCGATACCGCGACGATCAAGTTGTTGCGCGAACTGGGGTTTAATCGTCTCAGCCTGGGGGTGCAGGACTTTAACCCCGCCGTACAGAAGGCGGTGAACCGTATCCAGTCTGAGGCCGAAACGGAAGAGGTGATCGAGGCGGCGCGGGCGACCGGTTTTCTGTCGATCAGTATCGATCTGATGTATGGTCTGCCGCTACAGACGGTGGCGAGCTTTACCGAGACACTCAACAAGGTGATCGCCATGTCACCGGATCGCCTGTCGGTATTTAACTATGCCCATCTGCCGCAGATGTTCAAAACCCAGCGACAGATCAATGAAGAGGAATTACCACCGGCAGAGGAAAAACTTGCCATCCTGCAATTGTGCGTGCAACGCCTCACCGATGCCGGTTATGTCTATATCGGCATGGACCACTTCGCCAAACCGGATGATGAACTGGCCGTCGCACAACGCAATGGTAGTTTATACCGCAACTTCCAGGGCTACTCGACCCAGGCCGAGTGTGACCTGATCGCCATGGGCGTGACCGCGGTTTCGAAGATAGGCAACAGCTATAGTCAGAATGTCAAAACCATGGAGGAATATGAGCAGCGGATCGACAGTGGTCACTTGCCGATCTTTCGCGGCATCAAGCTCAATGAGGATGACGTCCTGCGCCGTCACGTGATTACCCAGTTGATTTGCCACTTTAGCCTGGATATGCCCAGTGTAGAGGCGGCCTATAAGATCAAATTTGCCGATTATTTTGCCACGGAACTGGCCGAGCTTAAGCAGTTGCAACAGGATGGCCTGGTCAGGTGCACCGCAACGGCTATTGAAGTCCAGCCAGCCGGCAAGTTTCTGATCCGCAATGTGTGCATGGTGTTCGATCGTTATCTGCGGGAATCCGGCGAAAAACGCTTCTCCAAGGTGATCTAGGCCGCTGAGTTTTGTCCCCTGTCCAGTAACTCGGTCTCCAGCTCCGCGAGGGGTTTGGGCTTGCCGATGTGAAAGCCCTGCGCAAATCCCACACCGATGGAGCGCAGCTTTTCCATGGTCTCGGCGTTTTCAACATATTCCGCGATGGTCTTGATCCCCATCACATGACCTATCTGACAGATAGATTCAACAAAGGCCGAATCTGCCGGGTCATCGAGGATATCACGCACAAAGTAGCCATCTATCTTCAGATAATCGACCGGGATGTTCTTCAGATAGGCGAAGGAAGACAGGCCGCTGCCAAAATCGTCCAGGGCAAATTCACATCCGAGCCCCTTGAGGGTCTGGATAAAGCGAATCGCGCGTGACAGGTTGGCGATGGCGGCGGTCTCGGTGATCTCAAACATGACAAGTTCAGGATTAATACCGGTTTCAGCAAATGTCTCAATCACCATATCGAGGAAGGTCGGGTTCGACAAGGACTGGCCGGATATGTTGATAGAAAAATGGATATCGTATTTTTGCGCAGACAGGCTTTTCAGTTTATCAAATGCCTTGGCGATGACGACCTTGTCGATGATCGGCATCATATTGAATCTTTCCGCGGCAGGGATAAAGGCCATGGGTGGAACCAGGCTGCCGTCATCGTTTTTAAGCCTGACTAATAGCTCATAATATTTTTTGTTTACACCCTGCTCAGTCAACGGGACAATTTCCTGATAGGCAATCACAAATTTGTCATTGTCCAGGGCATGGGTGATGCGGTGTACCCAGTTCATTTCTCCACGCCGCTTGGCGAGGTCGTCATCATCCGTGGTATAAATATGAATACGATTGCGGCCCTGGTCCTTGGCTTCATAGCAGGCCGTGTCGGCGGCGCTTAATATATCCGAGATGGTGCCCGACATATAGTTGATGGGCACGACGCCGATACTGACGCCGACCTCAAAGGATTTATTGTCCCAGATAAAACGGTTCTGTTTGACAGTATTCAGGATCTTATTGGTCAGCCGTTCCGCGCGTTCGATCGAACAGCCTTCCAGCAGTATCCCGAATTCATCCCCACCCAGGCGCGCGATGACATCGCTGTCACGTAACTGGGCCTTGAGGCGTCCGGCAATTTGTTTCAACAATTCATCGCCAGCGATATGTCCACAGGTGTCATTGATGATCTTGAATTGATCCAGATCCAGATAGCAAAGCACCTGCGCCTGATGTTCGTTGCGGGAATGACCGAGGGCCTGTTCCAGGCGCAGTTCAAATTCACGCCGGTTCAATAAGCCGGTCAGGGCATCATGACTGGCCTGATAAGACAACTGCAGGGCCATGGTGCGCATTGGCGTTACATCGCGGAAAACAATAATACCGCCATGCAGATGGCCATTCGGGTCACAGATCGGCGCAGCGGTATACTCGATGGCAAACTCCTTGTCGTCGCGGCGAATCAGGGTGGCGTTGGTTTCCGGGGTTACAATGCTTTGCGTCTGCATGGCTTCATCAACCGGATCTAACAGCAGGCACAGGGTACTGTCGCATTTGATATTGAATATATGTGACAGTTTAACTTTATCCGATGTCGTCTTTTGCCAGCCGGTAAGATACTCGGCGATGGCATTCATGTCCTTGATAATGCCGTTTTTATCGGTAGTGATCACCGCGTCACCGATAGATTGCAGGGTGATATCGGCCAGTTCCTTTTTGATTAACAGGCGGTTCTCGGAACGTAGCGCGCGTCGTGTCACACTACCGGCAATGAAAATGCTCAGGGCCAGGGCGAAGAAACTGAGCATGACAATAAGTGAGTTGGTCTCTTTGACACGCAATTCATTCTGAATCGCGATATCCTCGGCGGATTTTTGTTGTAGCAGACTTAATTTATGCAGCGTTTCGATAACCCGGTTTTGTGACGGAATGGCCGTGTTGACCAGCAAGGCATAGGCCTGTTTGATCCTGTCGGCATTTACCAGGTCAATCACCTGTTCCTGTATTGGTACAGTGGCATAGGTGGCTCGCGACTGTGTGTTTAACAGCGCCAGTTCCTGGTCCGAGAGTTTCATCTTGATGAGCTGGGTGCGGGCAAAACCAAATTCGGCGGCGTGTTTATGATACTCCATAAAAATATCATCGCGCTCAAAGGCATCATTGATGCTGACGATGTGATATAGATTGAGGCTTCTTTCGCGTGCGGCCGTCATCATTTGTGCAATCAGGCCGGTCTTGACGTTGTGTTTGTCGACTATCGACTGAATGCGATCGTGGGTGCGGTCGATCTGTTGTACGCCGAGCAGGATCACCAGGGCAAACAGGCCAAAGGACAAACTAAAGCCGAAGGAGATAAGATATTTTGTTTGCGTGATCTTGTGGATTATGCGATTAAGTAATTTTGGATACATCGGCTACCCCATTTGAGCCCGCTGACCACCAAGGGGGGTTAACGGGTGAAAGCGGTGGTACAGACAAATGAGACAGCTTCATTTGTTCTTCTTATATAGCTAACTATAGCGGCAGCCAGAATTATTGTCTTAAAAATATTAGGTATAGCCGACTAGTTTACAGGGTTTTTGTGGTTTTATTAATCCAATTGACTGAAAACACTCAAAATTATCCATATCACGGGTAATTTTTCGTTACAATAATCCTTCCTAAAATTGACTCAAACGACTATCAGCTCAATAGGTCCCCATGTCTGGAAATACATTTGGCAAACTCTTCAGCGTTACCGGTTTTGGCGAAAGCCATGGGCCGGCCATCGGTTGCATCGTGGACGGTTGTCCCCCCGGTCTGGAACTCAGCGAGCAGGACTTGCAACACGACCTGGATCGGCGCAAACCCGGCAAGACCCGCCACACCACCCAGCGGCGTGAGGATGATGAAGTGCAAATCCTGTCCGGCGTGTTTGAAGGCAAGACCACCGGCACCCCCATCGGCTTGATTATTCATAACACCGATCAACGCTCCAAGGACTACTCGGAGATCATGGACCGTTTTCGCCCCGGCCATGCCGATTACACCTATCAACAGAAATACGGTGTTCGGGATTACCGTGGTGGCGGGCGTTCCTCGGCCCGCGAAACCGCCATGCGCGTCGCGGCCGGGGCCATCGCCAAGAAGTATCTGAAACAACGCCTGGGTATCGAGATCCGCGGCTTCATGGCGCAGCTCGGCCCGATTAAATTTGAACGGTTTGACTGGGCGGCAGTCGAGCAAAACCCGTTTTTCTTCCCCGATGCCGGCAAGGTCGCTGAGCTGGAAGACTACATGGATGCCCTGCGCAAGGAGGGCAACTCCATCGGCGCCCGTATCAATGTCGTTG
>JAHEDB010000183.1 GCA_024641465.1 Chromatiales bacterium
GAAAACGCAGGCGGGTCATCAAATGCCCCATGGGGATGATGCCGCCGGTGACCACGCAGAGCATCAGTGGATTTTTATCGTGCAATGTCTCGTGCATGGCGCGGGCCATTTCATCCATGGCCTTACATACTTCTGCATAGTCATGCAGACAATCGGCTTCGGCAAAAACCTGGTTTATTTCTTCTGCGTCCATAATCTTCTCTGGGTATCTTATGGTTTATTTGTAAACGCTTCCGGCAGATCCAGCGTTGTGGTCGGGAAGGCCACCGCGGCACCGTGCCGTTCTATAATGTCATTTATTTTAAACAGCACATCCTGTTTCACCACATGGTATTTTTGCCAGTTGGTGGTTTTGGTAAAAGTGTAAACAAAAAAATCCAGCGAGGATTCGGCAAATTTATTGAAATTTACCATCAGGGTCTGTTGCTGGTCTAACTCCGGGTGTTGCTCCAGCATCTGCCTGACATCATCGATTATAGCAGGCAGACTGGTCGCATCCGTGTAGCGTACACCGATGGTTTCATAGATGCGTCGATGGGTCATGCGTGAGGGGTTTTCCACGCTGATACTGGTAAACACCGAATTGGGAATATACAGGGGCCGTTTGTCAAAGGTGCGTATCACCGTCAGGCGCCAGCCGATCCTTTCTACGGTACCCTCGATCTGCCGATCCGAGGAACGGATCCAGTCACCGATGGAAAAAGGCCGATCCAGATAGATCATGATGGCGCCAAAGAAATTGGCCAACAGGTCTTTCGAGGCAAAGCCCACCGCCACCCCGCCGATACCGCCGAAGGCCAGTACCGCCGAGATATCAAAACCCAGGGTCTGAAGGATCACCAGGGTGGCGGTAATGATGATCGAGATACGCAGTAGTTGTGTCACTGCATCGGTCGTGGTGCGATCAATATGCTTACCCTTGACTTCCCCTTCGTGCAGGATCTTCTGTTCCACAAAACGCACAAAGCGGATCAAGGCCCAGGTAACAAGCACGATAATGCCCACCTCGCGCAACAGGCCGGCGACCTCCAGGCCGAGTAACTGAGATGCCCAGGTAATCCCCACCAGCCAGATAAGATAACTAAGGGGTTTGCGCATCGCCTCAACCGCTGCGTCATCCCACAGAGTGGCCGTGCGGGCCAAACCGAGTTGAATTCGGTTAACGAGGCGCTTCTGGAAAAAATCGAGCAACAGGGATAGAAAGATAATGCCGAATACACGCAGGATAAGTGCATCGCTGCCGATAAAGGCTTCAAGCCAGGCGGGTATATTTTCGATATTCATGATGGTAATTCGTTTGACCTAAAAATCCAGCGCCAGTGTCGGGTCCTGCTGATAACGTTGCAGGGCCTCACTGGCGGAGCGCCAGCGAATATTTTTACGCAACTTATCCCAGCTGATTGGGTGCCGACCGTGCATGCGGGCCAGCCGCACATGGCTCACCGGGTCATCGTGCTTATCCAGGCCAGCCAGCACCTGCAAGGCACCGGCACGATTATTACACACCAGCGCCATGTCACAACCGGCATTCAGCGCGGCCCTGGCGCGCTCGGCATAATTCTCTCCCGCCACGCTGGCGCCCTGCATATTCAGGTCATCACTGAAGATCACGCCCTGAAAATTCAGACGTTGGCGCAATACCTCTTTTAGCCAGAAAGGTGAAAAACCCGCCGGGCTGGGGTCGACCTGTGCATAAATTACATGCGCCGGCATGATCGCCGCCAGATCCTTTTTGATCAGGGAACGAAACGGGGCAATGTCCCGGGCATAGATCTCGTCAAAGCTGCGATGGTCCACCGGCATATCGATATGTGAATCCGCCGCAATCGCACCGTGACCGGGAAAGTGTTTACCGGTGGCGGCCATACCGGCCTCGTGCATGCCTTCGATGAAGGCGTGGCTCAGGTCGGCGACAACCTCGGGCTGGGCATGAAAGGCCCGATCGCCGATCACCGTGCTCACGCCGTAATCCAGATCCAGCACAGGGGCAAAACTGAAATCGATATCCACCGCGCGCAACTCCACCGCCATCATCCAGCCACACAATTGCGTCAGTGAGCGCGCCTTCTTCTGATCCTTTTCATAGACCTCACCGAAACGGGCCATGGCAGGTAGTCGGGTAAAGCCCTCGCGAAAACGCTGCACCCGGCCACCCTCGTGATCCACCGCGATCAACAGGCGTGGTGAGCGGATCGCATGAATGACTTTCACAAGCGATTCCAGTTGCGCCATGGATTCGAAGTTACGGGTGAACAGGATCACCCCGCCCACCAGCGGGTGCTGTAATACCTCGGTGTCTTCTGCTGTCAGCTCGACGCCATTGATATCGAGCATTACCGGACCTAGTGACATGGTCACTCCATTGTTATTTTTCTGTAATGGTTACGGTTGTCCCCGCGCTGACCAGATCAAACAGACGCAGCATATCGGTATTGCGCATCTTGATGCAGCCATGGGAACTGGGGATGCCCATTGGATCTTCATCGGGGCAACCATGAATATAAATATAACGCCGCATGGTATCGACCTTGCCGAGGCGGTTTTTACCGGGCTCCGTGCCGCAAAGCCAGAGGATGCGAGTCAGGATCCAGTCGCGATGCGGCGCCTGTTGCTTTAACTCGGGTGCGTAAATTTCGCCGGTGGGCCGTCGACCGATAAACACCGTGTTGGTCGCGCACCCCGCGCCGATCTTGGCACGGATATAATGCTCGCCACGTGGCGTGCATTCACTGCCAAACTGCTCGCCCGGGCCGTTCTTGGCCGTGGCCACGGCGACATCCATCAGCCGTTGTTGCCCACGGTAATAACACAATTGTTGCTTGGCAATACTGACTTCGATCCGCTCGCCCGATGGCATGTTGTTATGCTTTCCAGTTCTTATACGGGTTTTTTACCAGACTCACATTATAATAGCGGGGATCGCCGGAAACTTCCTCTCCCAGCCAGTCGGGCCGGGCAAACGGGGCCTGTTCATCCGCCAGTTCGATCTCCGCCACCACCAGACCGGCATTCTCGCCCTTGAAGACATCGATCTCCCACACATGACCTGCGTGTGTGACGTGATAGCGGGTCTTGTCGATGATCGGTTGTTCACACAGCCCGCGCAACATTGCACTGGCATCGGCCATGGGGATCGGATATTCAAATTCCTGGCGGGTGATGCCTAAAGTCGCACTCTTGATATTCAAAAAGGCCCGCTCGCCTTCGATACGCACCCGCACCGAGGCCGCTTTGGAACCGACCAGATAGGCCTGTTGATAGTCCGTACCGGCATCGGCCTGCTGGCGCCAGCTGTCATCCCGCAGTAGAAATTTGCGTTCGATCTCGATAGCCATCGGTTATTTCT
The DNA here is from genome assembly GCA_024641465.1 of Chromatiales bacterium. GTDB lineage: Bacteria > Pseudomonadota > Gammaproteobacteria > UBA6429 > Thiohalophilaceae > JAHEDB01. The sequence continues at coordinate 3,347 of JAHEDB010000183.1, forward strand.
TCTCGAACAGGGCGATGGACTCGACGTGGGCGGTATGGGGAAACATATCCATCACGCCGGCCTTTTTGAGTTTATAGCCGAACTCATTACACAGGATGCCCGCATCCCGCGCCAGGGTCGCCGGGTTACAGGACACGTAGACAATGCGCGGCACCTTGAGTTTGGCCAGTTGTGGCAGGATGGCATCGGCCCCGGTGCGGGCCGGGTCGAGCAGGATCTTGCTGTATTGTTGATTCAGCCAGTGGGTTTGCGGATCGACATTGAACAGGTCGGCGACATGAAATTCGGTATTGTCGATCTGATTGAGTACGGCATTATTTCGTGCCCGTTCGACCAGTACCTTCTCGCCTTCCACCGCGGTGACGTGGGCGACCTGCCGGGCCAGGGCAAAGGTAAAATTGCCAACACCGCAAAACAGCTCTAGCACCCGATCATCGGCTTGCAGGTCGAGCAGCTCGAGCGCCAGCTTGATCATGCTGTGATTGATCTCGCTGTTGACCTGCACAAAATCACTCGGTTCAAAGGCCACGCTGACATTGTATTCGTCGAGGCGATAAACGAGTCTGGGGTCCTGCGGCCACAACGGGGTAATCGAGTCCGGGCCGGCCGGTTGCAGATAAACATACAACTCATGCTGTTGGGCGTAGGCGATGAGTTTGTCCTTGTCAGCCGTGCTCAGGTCCACCAGATGACGAAACACCAGCGCCGTGTGATCGTCACTCACCGACACTTCGATCTGCGGGATCTTTTCAAAACAACTCAGTGAACCGATAAGGTCAGCCAGTTGCAGCAGATACGGCCCGACCGAGGGATGCAGCACTTCACAACGTTCCAGCTCGGCAAGATAGCCGGTGCCCTTTTCGCGAAAACCGACCAGGATCTTTTCTTTCTTGATGACATGCTTGACACCCAGCCGCGCCCGTCGCCGGTAGCCCCAGATCGGTCCGGTCATGGGTGGCAGAATTTCTTCCGGAGATACCTTGCCGATGCGTTGCAGATTATCCAGCAAGACCTGTTGCTTGATGCGGATCTGTTCGGCGGGATTGACATGCTGAAAACTGCAACCACCGCACACACCAAAATGCAGACACTTCGGTTCAACCCGCAACGGCGAGGCCTTGATCACCTCAAGCAGCTTGCCTTCATCATAACGGCGGTGCTGGTGCGTATACTGAAAACGCACCTCCTCACCGGCCAGCACACCGTGGATAAACACCGTCTTGCCATCGATATGCGTCACGCCACGACCTTCGTGGGACATGGATTCGATGGTGGCAGTGACAGGTTCGGTGGAGAGTTTCTTTTTTCGACGTGACATAGCTTTTCTTTATAAAACAATAAAATCTTGAACCACCAAGACGCCAAGGCACCAAGGACACAAGTTAAAAATTCTTTGCTTGGTGTCTTGGCGTCTTGGTGGTAAATAATTCATCCTGCGGGGAAGACGTTAGTGGAAAGATAGCGATCACCGCGATCACAAATGATCGTCACGATGATGGCGTCCTTCTCACGCGCCGCAACCTTCAGCGCCACTGCTACCGCGCCGCCGGAGGATATCCCGCAAAAGATACCTTCACGGGCCGCCAGTTGGCGGGTGGTCTCTTCGGCCTCGGCCTGGGATACATCCAGGGTCTCATCGACCCGGCTGGCCTCGAAGATCGACGGCAGGTATTCCTTCGGCCAGCGGCGGATACCCGGGATCTTGGCCCCCTCGGCCGGTTCGACACCGACGATCTGGATGGCCGGATTCTTTTCCTTCAGAAACCGTGAGGTGCCCATGATGGTACCCGTGGTACCCATGGCGCTGACAAAGTGGGTGACCTTACCGTGGGTATCGCGCCAGATCTCCGGCCCGGTGGTCTCGTAATGGGCCAGGGGATTGTCTTTATTGGAAAATTGGTCAAGCACGATACCCTTACCTTGAGCTGCCATCTGGTCCGCCAGGTCACGCGCCCCCTCCATGCTCGCCTCGGCCGATACCAGCACCAGTTCGGCGCCATAGGCCGCCATGGCGGCACGGCGCTCGATGGTCATGGTCTCGGGCATCACCAGCACCATTTTATAGCCCTTGATGGCCGCGGCCATGGCCAGGGCAATG
>JAHEDB010000184.1 GCA_024641465.1 Chromatiales bacterium
GGTGGCGGTGGATGTACCCTGCCTGGTCCGGTGTTGGAGCTGGGTGTCGGTCAACAGGCCAATATCAATCTAAACATGATGATGGCCCCGCAGGAACAACCGCCATATCACGGTCATACCATTCATCCGCACGGTGTGGATGTCGCCCAGTCGGAAGACGGCGTCCCCGAAACCGGCGCCTCGGTGTTGGGTGACACCTATAACTTCAGTGTCGACAGTCGTTATGTTGGCGGCCATATGTACCATTGCCATGTGCATACCGTCAAACACCTCGAGATGGGCATGTATGGGGCACTCGTTGTTAAGAGCGGTAATCGTATCAACAATAATGGTCCAACGTATGACTTCGAATGGAACATGGTGTTGAGCACGGTCGACCCGGCCTACCACACTGCGGTGCAGGACTCGCCGGTGTTTGCCGATTACAATCCGCGTTATTTCCTCATTAATGGGGAAGAGGGGCGCAGCACGGGGGCGCCGGCCGATTCCCTGACCGCCGCGCCGGGTGCGCGGGTGGCGATCCGCCTGATCGGAATCCATTCCGTCAATAGCACCTTCAGCATCAGGTCGTCAGGCGGTGGCAGTCAATCCTTCACCGTGTATAACGTCGATGGCTTCGCCCTGCCCAGCCCACTTAATGTCTCGAGCGTGGAAGTGTCACCGGGGCAGACCAAGGACGTGATGGTGACCCTGCCAGGCGGCACGGGCTCGCTCTATCCCCAGGTGAGTTATCGGAATCTGCGTAATAACGGCGCCTATGGTAACGGCACGGTTTATGCCAGGCTCGATTACTAACGTTTAATGCAACATCGTTTCCCTTCCTCCAATGAGTGGGGAAGGGAAACAGATAACGAGAGTACGACTCAGTATGATAAAAGTAATGCTGGTGTTGTTTTTATCGCTTGGCCTGTTTGACGCACAGGCAGGACCGGCCTTGACTGCTGAACAGGCAATTGATCCGTTTGATTATAATTTTTGTGGCGGCGAACGCGTCTATCCGATCGTCGGCGTGAATATATCCACCGCCTGTGGGCCGCGTAACCAGGTTGCACTGGGGCGGCGTGGCAAGCTGATGTGGTTTTTCCCCGGCGATGCACAACGACCGTCTTATCAGGGGCAGATCCTCCTGTCGAAACAGCAACTCACCAGCCTGGGTATCCTCGCCGAGGTGGCCAAGGTAACGGACTCGCCGGAACCCGTGCCGAGCAGACTGCTGTATAAGATGGGCATCAATTTTTCCGGGCGGCAACCGAAGTACATCTATGCCGCCTTCAATGAAACGTATTCCCCGAGTAATGAGTTGTTGAAACAAATACTGAGCCTGGTACCTGCATCGGAGAAACCGTATTTCCCTGATTGCGGGCAGGGCCTGACAATTTTTGATCCGACACTGAATCAGAATGAACGAACAACCACGGTTGTGGATGCGAGGTGAATCAATCATGAAGCTGGATATGGTAAAAGTAACAATGGCGATGTTGTTACTGGTATTTCTTATCCCGGCGATGGCCGGAGCGGCCACAGGCTATCAGGGGGTACTGCTAAGCCCGGAAAAGACGCTTAACACCCATGAGCTGATTGACCTGAAGGGCAATCACGTCCAGTTCCCATCCGCCGCGGGCAAATATCAGTTGGCCTTTTTCGGCTACACAAGCTGCACCGATGTCTGTCCTATGACCTTACACAAAATCAAGCAGGTCATGGATTCGCTCGAGAACAGGCAGGATGTCGATTTTTACTTTATCAGTATCGATGTCGACCGCGATGAACCGCAATATCTAAAGAACTTTCTCGCGTACTATCATCCGGATATTAAGGGCCTGACGGGCAGTATTTATAATATCAAGCAGGTTGAAAATGAGTTTGGCATATTGACCCGCAAGTTTCAGGGCAAGTCCGCGCTGGCCTATAAGCTGGAACATTCGGTATTTATGTATTTGATCAACCGGCAGGGCAAGTTGATGCTGATGTATCCGGGCTCGGCAACATCGACCCAGATAGCCAGTGATCTGAATCGGTTGTTAGCAAGCCAGAAAATGTGACGCGGAAATATCGTCGTGTGCCTGTGCATTACGACGATTCAATCTGTTTATCCGGTGTTAACCGGATAAACATCTTGCTTATCCTTGTTGGTAATACGGCAGGACAGGATCAGACTTTTTTACGTGGGGCGTAGGTTGAGCCACCCCGATCCATCCGCAAATTCAAATCTTCGGCGACTGTTTCGGCGTGTTCAGTAACGGTCTTCAGGGTACCGGGTTTTTTCCCCTCGATCCTTGAGCTGCCCTGACCGATCACATAGCAGTGCCAGTTATCACCCGGCATACCCTCTGGCGGCGTGGTCTTTTCAACCGACATTACATGGAACTTGAGTTTCTTGGTTTCATTTTGTTGCATAAATTAATTTCCCCTATGTCGAAAACCGGGGGCAGGGAGCATCGTCCCCACCCCTGTGTTGACTAACGCGCTTCCTGTGAACCCTGACGTCCGCGATTCTGGGAACGCCCCTGGTTGTTCGAGCGGCCTTTAAAGGCAGGTCTCTGACCATTACGGGGTGATGCAGATTTTCTCGACGGTTGTTGCTGACGACCGCGTCCCCCACGGTTGATCGGTTCCGCCTTGATAGAGGGATCGGGTTGATAACCCTCGATCACTACCTTGGGGATTTCACGCTTGAGCAGACGTTCGATATCCCTGAGCAAAGCCAGTTCATCGACACACACCAGTGACATGGCCTCACCCTCATTACCGGCACGACCGGTGCGGCCGATGCGGTGCACGTAATCCTCGGCCACATTGGGCAGTTCATAGTTCACCACGTGCGGTAACTGGTTAATGTCCAGTCCACGCGCGGCGATATCCGTCGCAACCAACACGCGTACCTTACCGGATTTAAAATCGGCCAGGGCCTTGGTGCGTGCACCCTGACTCTTGTTGCCATGGATCGCGGCGGCGGTGATGCCATCGGTCGACAGTTGTTCGGACAGGCGGTTGGCGCCGTGCTTGGTACGGGTAAAGACCAGCACCTGTTTCCAGTTGTTGGAACCGATCAGGTGAGAAAGCAGTTCACGTTTGCGCTTGTTGTCTACCGGGTGAACGACCTGGGTGATGCGTTCGGCGGTGGTATTGCGCTGCGCGACTTCGACCAGGGCCGGTGAGCGCAGCAGGTCATTGGCCAGTTGCTTAATCTCATCGGAGAAGGTGGCCGAAAACAGCAGGGTCTGTTTTTGTTTGGGTAACAGGGCGAGTACCTTGCGGATATCGCGAATAAAGCCCATGTCGAGCATCCGGTCGGCCTCATCGAGGACCAGGATTTCGACCTTGGACAGATTGACCGAATTCTGGCCGACGTGGTCCAGCAAACGACCCGGGGTGGCGACCAGGATATCGACGCCCTTGATGAGTTTCATCTTTTGCGGATTGATGCTGACGCCGCCAAATACCACGGTGGATTTAAGGGGCAGATAACGGCCATAGGTTTGTACGCTTTCGGCGACCTGGGCGGCCAGTTCGCGAGTCGGGGTCAGCACCAGGGCGCGGATCGGACGACGACCGCTTTCCTGTTTGGTTGAGCCCATTAACCTTTCCAGCAGGGGCAGGGTGAAACCGGCGGTCTTGCCGGTACCGGTCTGTGCGCCACCCATGATATCCCGGCCTTCGAGGATCGGGGGGATGGCCTGTAATTGTATCGGGGTTGGGGCGGTGTAGCCTTTTTCGGATACAGCACGGAGTAATTCAGCCCGCAGGCCGAGGGATTCAAATGACATTTACGATGTTCTCCAGGGATCGGCCTACCCAACTCATATCGATTTGGGACGGTCTAGGCGGAAACTTATTTCTGTGTTTCGAGGTGAATCGGGAAGGATTACCGCGGTGGATAAAGGTGCAGACCGAAGTGCACCAGAAATAGATACCGGATTATAGCTGAATTTTTGACCGGTGGCGCGTTTTTCTTTCTAAAACAGTCAACTAATGTGTCACCTGAGCCGGAGTATTGGGGAAGGGCTGGCGATACATAGGGCTGGCGATACATTTGGCCATCTTTTTCGCCCCACCCTTGTAATACAATATTTTTGCCTTATATACGCAAAAGAGTTTGTTTCTGGCCAAAAACCAGTTACACTTCTCCTCACTACATTCTATCCTGGTTCTTGTCAGAAGTTTTCTCGAAGTTCTCTCCTGTTAGTTACCTTGTATGAGTTGTAAACGTTCTATTTATTAATATTTGATGAGGTAATTATCATGGCAACAGGAACCGTTAAATGGTTTAACGAATCCAAGGGCTTCGGCTTTATTACACCTTCCGACGGCAGCAAAGACGTATTCGTACATTTTTCTGCAATCGCCGCTGGTGGCTTCCGCACACTGGCCGAAGGCCAGCAAGTGACTTTCACTGTGGAAAGTGGTCCTAAAGGCCCGCAGGCAGTAAACGTTCAGGTCTAATCGATCTGACATTTGCTCCGCAAAGAAACCCGCGTCTATCGCGGGTTTTTTTTGCCCGGAAAAAGCCGGGTTGTAATACCTGATACAGATATAATGGATTGATGTCGCTGCCATTCATTTTTCTGACTCTGTCCATTCTTCTGTTATGGCTGCCCGCAGGACAAGCCGGCCACTTTGCCAATGCCTGGTTCGTTACCTTCCTCGTGGGCCAATCTTTTTTTTACCTGTATCGCAGAAGAGGCGCTGTTTCGGGGTTTTCTGCAGCGGCAACTGGCCATGAGCCTGGCAAAATTCAGATTTGGGACATGGATTGCACTTGCGGTTGTCGCCGTCTTATTTGGTATTGCCCATGCCGGTGGTGGAATCACGTATGTATTGCTGGCGACGGTTGCCGGGCTGGGCTATGGCTGGGCCTATCATCGCACGCAACGGATTGAGGCGAGTATCCTGCTACACTTTACCCTCAACAGCATCCATATTTTGTTGTTTAGGGCACCTCTAAAAATCCACTGAAGCAGCGCTGGCTGCGTTGAAATCAAGCTCAAAATGCTCATTTACTTCGAGTAAACTGTGCTTTTTCGCTTGTTTTCGCCTTGCCATCATCTGCTTAATTGAATTTTTAGAGGTACCCTTTAGCTATCCGGCCCTGAGCCATCGATAGCAGGAAATTTGTTTGCAGAGGGGTTACCGCCCATACTCTATTTGCATCGCATTTGCGAAACCATAAAAAAGAAAAATATTCCCGTGTTGAACCTTCACGCCTTTCGCTCCCTGCGGCAACGCAATTTTCGCATCTATTATCTCGGCCAATTGGTGTCCCTCAACGGTACCTGGATGCAGTCGGTGGCCCAGTCCTGGCTGATCTACCGGTTGACGGGCTCCGGTTTTATGCTGGGTTTGACGGGGGCGCTGACCCTGTTGCCGAACCTGTTGCTGGGGATCTACGGTGGCTGGCTGGCGGACCGGTTTTCCCGTCAACGACTGATGATCATTGCC
>JAHEDB010000185.1 GCA_024641465.1 Chromatiales bacterium
TATCAGTCAGCCATATTATTCAGGATCGCCGCCTTAACCTCACTCAGGGTCGCATCCACGGTCAACATCGGCGAGGTGCTTTGTTTGATGGCGGTATCCGGATCTTTCAGACCGTGACCGGTGAGAGTACAGACGATCTTGCTGCCTGCGGGGATCTTGCCGCTGGCGATATCCTTGATGGCACCGGCCAGTGAAGTGGCCGAGGCCGGTTCACAGAACACGCCTTCTCTTTCCGCCAGCAGCTTTTGCGCGGCGAGGATCTCGGCATCGGTACACTCATCGAACCAGCCGTTGGATTCCTTTTGTACGACCCAGGCCTTGTCCCAGCTCTGTGGATGGCCGATGCGGATCGCCGTTGCCACGGTATCGGGATTATCGACCATCTTGCCACGCATAAAGGGCGCCGAACCGGCCGCCTGGTAACCGACCATACGCGGCCGGTCGTTGACGATACCGTGTTCGTGATATTCGCTATAGCCCATCCAGTGCGCCGTGATGTTGCCGGCGTTACCCACCGGGATACAGTGGAAGTCCGGCGCGCCGCCCAGTTCTTCGAGAATTTCAAAGGCGGCGGTCTTCTGCCCCTGCAGGCGATATGGATTGATAGAGTTGACGATCGTTACCGGCGCCTCTTTACCGACCTGTTTGACCAGTTCCATACCGGCGTCGAAGTTGCCGCGGATCTGGATCACCACCGCGCCATGCATCATGGCCTGGGCCAGTTTGCCGAGGGCAATCTTGCCTTCGGGGATCAACACAAAGGCCGTGATCCCGGCGCGTGAGGCGTAGGCCGCAGCCGCCGCGGAGGTGTTACCGGTCGAGGCACAGATGATCGCCTTGCTACCCTCTTCCACGGCCTTGGTCACGGCCATGGTCATGCCACGATCCTTGAAGGAACCGGTGGGATTCAGGCCCTCGTACTTCACATAGATATCCACTTCCTTGCCGAGAATTCGCGGGATGTTGCTCAAACGGATCAACGGGGTATTACCTTCACCCAGGCTGATGATCCGGGTGTCATCACGCACCGGCAGGCGGTCGCGGTATTTATCAATTAGTCCGGTGTAACGGGGTCGAAAGGGCATGGTTCTTCTCCTGCAAAATCGTTGTGTGCTATTTACTTGAATCCAGCGTTTCCAGACGGATACGTGTCACCCGGCCATCGATGGTATCGAGGGACTCGATCTTCGCCAGGGCCTGGTTCATCTGTTTTTCCTGTACCCGGTGCGTCAGCATGATGATGTTGGCAAACTGACTGTCTTCCAGCGGTTCCTTCTGAATAATGGCCTCGATGCTGATCTGCTGCTCACCCAGAATGCTGGCCACCCGCGCCATCACGCCGGGTTTATCCAGGGCCTGCATGCGCAGGTAATAGGCCGTCTCGACTTCATCCATACTGAGGATCGGATCGTTGGCCAGGGCATCGGCCTGGAAGGCCAGGTGCGGCACGCGGTTTTCCGGGTCGGCGGTCATGGCCCGCACCACATCGACCAGATCGGCCACCACCGCCGAGGCGGTCGGTTCGGCACCGGCACCGGCACCATAATAAAGTGTCGGCCCCACGGCATCGCCCATCACCAGCACCGCATTCTTCACCCCATCGACATTGGCGATCAGGCGCCGTGCGGGGATCAGTGTCGGGTGAACACGCAGCTCGATCCCCTTAGCGGTACGTCGTGCCACGCCCAGGTGCTTGATGCGATAGCCCAGGGCTTCGGCATACGTCACGTCTTCACGGGTAATCCTGGTAATCCCTTCGGTATAGGTCTTGTTGAATTGCAGCGGAATCCCAAAGGCGATGGAGGCCAGGATCGTCAGCTTATGCGCCGCGTCGATACCTTCGACATCAAAGGTCGGATCGGCCTCGGCATAGCCCAGGGCCTGGGCCTCTTGCAGGACATCGTCGAAATCCCGGCCCTTGTCGCGCATCTCGGTGAGAATGAAATTGCCGGTGCCATTGATGATACCGGCCAGCCACTGGATCTGGTTACCGGCCAGGCCTTCACGAATGGCCTTGATGATGGGGATACCACCGGCCACCGCCGCCTCAAAGGCCACGATGACGCCCTTGGCCTGAGCCTTGGCGAAGATCTCATTACCGTGTTTGGCGATCAGGGCCTTGTTGGCCGTCACCACGTGCTTACCCTGCTCGATGGCCTTTAACACCATCTCCTTGGCCAGGGTGTCGCCACCGATGAGTTCGATAACGATCTCAACTTCGGGGTTGTTGACCACCTCATTCGGGTCGGTGCCCAACTTGATACCCGTGGTGTCACAAATACGGGGCTTGTTCAGGTCGCGCGCCGCGGCCTGCACAATCACGATCCCCCGACCGGCACGGCGGGCGATCTCTTTGGCATTACGCTTGAGGACATTGACAGTCCCCCCACCCACGGTCCCCAGACCCAGTAAACCTACTTTCACCGGATTCACTACACTCTCCTTCCTGCTCTATTTATTCAACTTGCGAAACATCTCGCGTATACCGCGTACCGCCTGACGGGTACGGTGTTCATTCTCGATCAGGCCGAAGCGCACATGATCATCACCGTAAACCCCAAAACCAATGCCGGGTGATACGGCCACCTTCGCCTCTTGCAGCAAAAGCTTGGAAAACTCCAGTGAGCCCATCTCTCTATAGGCCTCAGGGATGGGCGCCCAGACAAACATGGTGCCCTTGGGCTTTTCCACCTTCCAGCCGATGGAATTCAGGCCCTCACACAGGACATCGCGGCGGGTTCGGTACATCTCACTGATCTCCCGCACACAATCCTGCGGGCCCTCCAGCGCAGTAATCGCCGCCACCTGGATGGGGGTGAACATGCCGTAGTCCAGATAGGACTTCATACGCGTCAGGGCCGCCACCAGGGTGGTGTTACCGACCATGAAGCCGACCCGCCAGCCGGGCATATTGTAACTCTTTGACAGGGAATAAAACTCCACAGCGACGTCTTTTGCACCGGGAACCTGCAGGATCGACGGTGCCTTGTAGCCATCAAACACGATTTCCCCGTAGGCCAGGTCGTGGACCACCCAGATCTCATGCTCGCGGGCGATGGCCACCACCTTCTCAAAGAAATCCAGCTCGACGCACTGAGCGGTGGGATTGCCCGGAAAATTCAAGACCAGCATCTTGGGCTTGGGCCAGGAATCCTTGATGGCCTTGTCCAGTTCCTCGAAGAAGTCGATACCTGGCACCAGCGGCACGTGGCGGATATCCGCCCCGGCGATGATAAAGCCATAAGGATGGATCGGATAGGCCGGATTGGGGACTAAAACGGCATCACCGGGCCCCACCGTGGCCAGGGCCAGATGGGCCAGCCCCTCCTTGGACCCGATGGTGACGATCGCCTCGGACTCGGGGTCGAGGTCGACATCAAAATTGGTTTTATACCAACTGCATATGGCCTTGCGCAGTCGCGGTATCCCGCGGGACAGGGAATAACGATGGGTATCGCCCCGCTGCGCGGTCTCGATTAGTTTGTCGACGATATGCTGGGGTGTCGGCTGATCCGGATTACCCATGCCAAAATCGATAATGTCTTCACCCCGCGCCCGCGCCGCAGCCTTGAGCTCATTGACGATGTTGAAGACGTAAGGGGGTAAGCGTTTGATTCTGGGAAATTCGTCGTTCAAGCGGATGTCCTGGGGTAAAGCGTGCCTCAATAAACCGTGCGACAGCCGCCCGGAAAAGCTGCTAACATTAACGGCTTGTGCGGCAAGCTGTCAATCTGCCGGACGGCGCAAAGGTTTTGTATTACGATGAAATTTACCCTTGAAAATACCCGCGGCATCCAGATCCACGGCTACCGACCGGGTGAGGTCACCCTCAAGCTTGCCGTTGAAGATGACACGCTGCCTCGTCAACTAATTACCTATCGTTCCAGTCTGATCCTGACCAATACGGCAAATGTGGAAGACTGGCCGGTCAGCCATGCCCGTGAGCTGGCATCACACCATTTTGAGCCGGTCTGGCAAGCCAGCCCCGGTATTGTGCTACTGGGAACGGGACAACAGTTAATCTTTCCTGATCACAAAATACGCCAGGAGTTTGCCAGTAACGGGATTGGTTTTGAGGCCATGGACACCCCGGCCGCCTGCCGCACCTACAATGTGCTGGTAGCGGAGGGTCGGGATGTCATGGCCTTATTGATTATCGACTGAGGGTTAGAGCTTTATTGTAATAAGGCGTCGCCGGAATAGCCGTCTTTTTCGAGAATCTCGCGCAGCTTGCGCAGGGCTTCGATCTGGATTTGACGGACCCGCTCGCGAGTCACCCCAATACTGGCGCCAACCTCTTCGAGTGTCGCCACATCATGACCATTCAGACCAAAGCGGCGTTCCACCACTTCACGTTGTTTGTCCGTCAACTGGTTCAACCAGTCTTCGATATTACCCCGGACATCATCGTCCTGTAACAACAAGACCGGATCGGTGTTGTTCTCATCCGGGATGGCATCCAGGAGTGAATTATCAGAGTCGCGCCCCATGGGGGTATCGACCGAGGTAATACGCTCATTCAGGCCGAGCATGCGCTTGACGTCTTCAATGGGTTTGTCGAGCAGCGCGGCGATTTCCTCAGGGCTGGGTTCGTGATCCAGCGTCTGGGACAGGTGCCGGGCGGCACGCAGATAAATGTTGATTTCTTTTACGACATGGATTGGCAAACGAATGGTGCGGGTCTGGTTCATGATGGCCCGTTCGATAGTTTGACGAATCCACCAGGTGGCATAGGTCGAAAAGCGAAAGCCGCGTTCCGGGTCGAATTTTTCTACCGCACGAATCAGACCGAGATTACCTTCTTCGATCAGATCAAGCAGCGCCAGACCACGATTGAGATAACGCCTGGCGATCTTGACTACCAGTCGCAGGTTGCACTCGATCATTTTCTTACGGCCGGACTCATCGCCCTTTCTGGCCAGGCGGGAATAGAACACCTCTTCCTCAGCCGTTAACAAAGCGGAATAACCGATCTCGCTCAGGTATAAACGGGTTGCGTCGAGCTGACCATCAGGTACCTGACCTGGGGTATAAGAGACAGTTTCCTCTTCAACCTCCGTCTCAATTTCGTCAACAATACCGTCATCGGCATCATCATCGATAATCGCGTCATCGTCGGTATTGATATCGGAATCTTTGTCGAAGTCCTGCTTTTTTTCAGCTCGGTTATTACTCTGTTTCATCATCTCCCATTTAACCTGCTGGTAGCTAACGAGTATCGTTATTGTTTAGGTAAATATTTAAAAGGATCTACTGGTGTGCCGTTGTAGCGAATCTCAAAATGCAATTTGACCGCCTCCGTCCCCGTATTACCCATATCGGCAATATGCTCTCCCTTCTTTACTTTTTCTCCTTCCTTGACCCGGATTTCCCGGTTATGAGCATA
>JAHEDB010000186.1 GCA_024641465.1 Chromatiales bacterium
CTGTTTGACCTCGGCTATCTGCTCCGGGGGTATCAACCATTCCCAGATTGGTCGATTGTGCAGATCGCTAAATGAAAAGCCGGTAATCTTTTCGCAGGCGGGATTGAAACGGATGATATGGCCTGCACGGTTCAGTACTACGATCAGGGCGCCGGCATTTTCCAGTACCTTGTTTATAAAGAGTCGTTCTGATTCCAGTTCGTTAGTACGGTGTTTGACGTCTATTTTTAAAGAGACATTGGAATCGGCCATGCCTTTCTCGTATTCCAGTACGCGCATCCAGAGTTTTTGCCACTGGTGGCTCAGCAGGCCCAGCTCGTCGAGCGATTGGGGAATGATGCTGACACTGGTGTGGTCCAGGCCTTCTGTTTCGATGGCGGTAACAAACGGCGACAGACTCTGGCGGAAGCTGTTCCAGGCCATGAAGGTGCCGATGGCGGCTATCATGATCAGGAAGAACCAGATGCCGATGGTTTCCGCCGCGAGATAACCGGTGCGATCATGGTAGTACATGAGCAGCAGGGTATCGATCAAGATCGGAACGAACAGGCCGAGTACAATGATCTTGAGTTTGATAGGGGCTACCGTGGTCTGTATCCCCAATGGTCCGAGATAGCGGCCAAGGCTGTCGGTAAGATAAAAGAAGATCGGCAGGGCGGTGATCAGGCCGCCGGGGATCACACCCAGGATGCTGACGACGTATTTGCTAAACGGGTAATTAAAACCATGCAGGGTGGAGAGTGAATACAGGGTGCTGACAAGGCCAACGGCAAAATACAGAAACAATACACCGAAATAATATATCGGCAGTCGCTTGAGTTGATTTCTATAGCGTATGGACGTTGCCGGGGAGGCGGCCAGTTGGACAATATTGTGTACAAATATCTTTGATACCCTGTAGCCAATGACAGAGCCGGACACGACAACAATGGCGGCATAGTCGGTAAACGGATAGAACACCTCGGGAAAGGGAAAGACCCCGACAAAACTCAACATGAAGATGCCGGTGAGGGGGGGCAGCACCAGGGTCACCCAGGTCACGATCCACATGCGTTGCCTAAACTCGCGTTCGGGGTGATTATTGGGTAAGTTGTTTTTGTTATCCATGCCTTGAATTAAATATTAATCTGTAGATAGCCATCCTTTATTTATATCATAAATACAAGATTATGTTGTCTGTGACACATAAAGACACATATTGTGGTAAATACCGGTGATGGCCGAGCGTGTCTAATGTAAGGAATTAATCAGGATAAATCTATTTGGATAGCTTGTGATGGTGTTTGACTCGGATAATTCAATATTAACGATATGTCAGTGGTAATCTGTGGTATCAGTTATCGTTATTGTTTGTGTCATCCCTGAACTCTAAATTATTCGTACGCTTCTATCCTGTCGGCGTGCAAGGTATAGCCGGTCTCGGCGATCTTGTTTTTGGTTTTGATTACCTTCATGGTGCCGGTAACCGACACCGTTTCCATCAACTTACGCGTCGTAGGTTTGCTGCGTACATGAATGAGCTGGTTAGGCGGTGGTGGCGGGACGTGGACGCATGCACCATGATAGGGCACGAGTAAAAATTCCGTGACCTTGCTGCCGTCGCCTTCGAGGGGGACGACAAAACCGGGGATCTTGACGCGCAGGCCGTTCAGTGTCTCGTTCACCGGCGCGAGTTTCTCCAGTTGCGCCATCTTCTTTTTCAGCGCGACGATGCGCGGGTCCTCATCACCGATCTCACCGTTATTGTATTTAAACACCAGTTCCGAATCCGGCATCCACTCGGCGGGGATGAGTTCCTCCCATTCCAGTTCGCGGACCTTTGTCTCGGCCGCCTGGGTTGTTGTCAAGCCCAGCAGCAAGGTGGTGCATAACAGGCCGGTGATAAAATGCTGTTGAATGGACATGATCTTGTTCCCTCTTATATATGTATCGTCATGCCATCGGCCAGGGAATAGCGATAGGCGCGAATCCCCGGGATGAGACTGACCAATAGACCGGCCGCGAGCAACAGCCCGAGCAGGGTATATTCATACGGCGTGGGCCAGCCGAGGCCGATGAACAGACCATAGCGCGTTTCGATCAACGGTTGCGCCACAATCAGCATGGCATACAGCAGGGCCAGCCCGAGCAGGGTGCCGAGCAGGATCAGACTGACGGCCTCACCGCTGATCAGCAACATGATATGGGTCGGCCGCGCACCCACCGAACGCAGGATGGCCATCTCGCGGCGGCGTTCGTTCAGGCTGGTGAGGATCACCGTTACCATGCCGGTGAGTCCCACCAGGACAACGAACACCGAGATTGCCAGCAGCGCCTTTTCCGCTACGCCCATCATGTCCCACAGTTCCTGCAGGGCCACGCCGGGCAGAATGGCGAGCAGAGGTTCCGGGGGATAATTGTTTATATAGTATTGTACCTTGAAGGTGCTGATGCGCGAGTTCAGACCGAGCAGGGCGGCGGTGATGCTCTTCGGCGTCAGGTCGAGGTGGGTCGCCTTGTCGGCGGAGATGCGCATGCCGGGCATGGGGCTGCCGCCCTGCCAGTCGATATGCATGGCCTCGATACCGGCCAGACCGATATGCACGGTGCGGTCCAGCGGGGTGCCGGTCTTGCGCAGGATACCGGTGACGGTAAAGGGCTTGTTGTCGTGTCTGAACAGGCTGACCTGACCGGCGCCGTGGGCGATGACAATCTTCTGGCCGAGTTTATAGCCCAGTTGTTCGGCCACGTCCGAACCGAGCACGGCGTCGTAAATCCCGCTAAAAGGTGCACCGCTGGTGAATTGCAATTGTCGATCACGTGCATAGCGATAGTGCACGAAATAATCCGCTGTGGTGCCCATGACCCGAAAGCCGCGGTGTGAATCACCGAGCGAGATGGGAATACTCCACTTCACACTCGGGTGGTGTGCGATGGTCTGGTAACTCTGCCAGGAGACATTATTGGTGGCGTTACCGATGCGGAACACCGAGTAGAGTAATAACTGAATGGAGCCACTGCGCGCACCGACGATAAGGTCCGTGCCGGAAATGGTGTTGGCAAAACTGTTACGCGACTCGTTACGCAGCCGTTCCACACCGAGTAACAGGGCGACGCTGAGGGCGATCGACAACAGGGTGAGGCTGGCGGTGAAGCGGCGGTTCCACAGACTCTTTAAGGCGAGGCTCAGGATCGGCATCTAGGCGGCCTCGGTATTCAACGGACCGGCCTTGTTGATCGTGTCCAGCGACAGGCTGCGATCAAAAAAAGGCTCCAGGCCGCTGTCGTGACTGACAAACACCAGGGTGCTGTTTGCGGCCTGACATTCCTTGCTCAACAATTTGATGAAGGCCGTGCGTCGATCCGCGTCGAGTGAGGAGGTGGGTTCATCGGCGATGACGATCTCCGGACTGCCGATCAGGGCGCGCGCCGCCGCCACCCGTTGCTGTTGGCCGACACTGAGTTCCGTCACCGGCCGGTGCAACAGTGCATCGTGCAGATCCAGGTGGGTCAGCAGACGCCGGGCCTCGTCGATCGGTGTGGCACGAGCGATCACCCGCTCACGGCGCTGGCGTGAGAAGCGCAAGGGTAGCATGACGTTTTCCAGCATCGACAGGTAGGGGATGAGATTGAACATCTGGAAGATAAAGCCGATGTGATCGGCGCGAAACACATCGCGCTGACTACCGCGCAGGGTGTGCAGCAGTTTGTCGAGTACGATGATCTCACCGCGCTGCGGACTGAGCACCCCACCCAACAGATTGAGCAGGGTGCTCTTGCCGCTGCCGCTGGCGCCCTTGATAAAAACACGTTCGCCACGGCAAATACTCAATTCCTCGATGTCCAGCACCAGCGGCAGGCCGGGCTGCCAGCGAAAGGCCAGTTGTTGGACGTTGATAATGGTGTCGTTGTTGGCCATCAGCTTATTTTTTCAATTGCAGGCGTGCTTGTGCGGCCGTCAGATGCACGGCGCGTTGGCCCTGCTCGGTGAGCAACTGCACAGCCAGTTCCTGTATACCGGGGAACAGTGCAAAAAGTTTTATCTCGATGGCATTTAAGGCGGCAACTGATTGACATGCAAACACATAGCGGGCCTCGAAGTCGGCGTGGTCAGTCGTGTGTTTGGTCGCCTCTTGCAGCAAGGCGGTGTCAACGTCGGCTGTAGTTAGCTTACACACTGCGGCTGGTGTCAGGGTGAATAACCGGATACCGTTTTGCAAAGTGGCCACGGCCTGCTTAATGGCGCGATGTTGCGTGATATCACGCGGGGTATGTTCAAAGCCGACAATATTCATCGCCGGACTGCTCAGTTCAATCTGCAAGGTGTGACCATCCTGGGCAATATTCAGTTGCGCCATGCCGTGTTGATGGGCAGTGTGCGGGCGGTGGTCATTGGCATAAGCGTTGGCATTGCATAGCATTAATATGAGGCCGGTGAGCCATACAAGATTTTTCATTGCGGATTGCCTGCCTGATCCCAGTGGCTTTCGACGTCGGGCCGTGTCGACACGAGGGATAGAGAAAAGTCGTTAATCTGGTTAAAGACGGGTTGATGAGGGGATGGGCAAAGGTATTTCATACTGAGGTTAAGCAAAGCCCAGGATGGCCTTGCTGTCAATATGATTCTATTTATGGGACCACCCCGGCGTAACAACGCTGCGCCGGGGTGGGAGATGCTAAGCCGCCAATCTCTGGCGTGGTCGCATTATGACACGGCCTTTAGAATCAGCGGGACCAAGGGCTCGGGCAATTTGATGTTGCCGGCCAGGGCGAAGGCATGGGCCTCATCGGACATCTTGTTCCAGGTCTTCTGGATGATGTCGATCCACTTGGCTTCATCGTATTCAGGGTGCTTGCTGGCAAAGGCCAGCATGTAGTGCTCGATGAACACCAGGTCCACCACGTCTTCCATTTGTTGGGTATCTGGGTTCGATTTGAGGCTCTTTTTGCCTACCGCCTGTTTGACCCGTTCGATGAAGGCCTCGTCATAACCGGCCTGGGCCAGCAATTTACCCGCAGTGTCGGCGTGGAATTTATACAGGTCGGTGCGCCATTTCAGATAACCGATGCGGTCCATGGGGTAATCGCTGCGCGGGGATTTCCAGCGCTGGATATGCTGGGCGCGGATCGCCAGTTTGACGGCATCATGCGCATCGGGGGCGTAGCGTTGCTGCATCTCCGCCATGCGGTGTGAATACAATAATTCCTTGGGCCATTGTTTACCGTTTTCATCGGTTTCCTGGTTGGGGTCTTCACTGTTGGCGGCATCGTATAATTCGACGGCTTTGTCGAATAAGGCTTGTTGCGACATGCTTTGGCTCCTTATTGAATAGGGTTGTCCGGGGGAGAAGCGCTGAAATTTTTAACAGGGCTGATACTACTATCATTTTTTAC